>NZ_CAXUEK010000005.1:0-72955 GCF_964250165.1 uncultured Sphingomonas sp.
GAGACGCTGCAGCGCGCGTTCCAGAACATCTACGACACGATGGACGCGATCGACACCTTCAAGCTGAAGGCGCTCGATTCGATGAAGACCACCGTCAACGCGCTCGGGACCGAGGTGGAGAAGTCGCGCGGCTATATCGCGCGGGCCGAAGGCGCGTCGCAAGGTCAGGCGGGGGGCCAGATCGGCGGGCCGAAGCCCGATCAGTTCCAGCTGACGTCGGTGTGAGCCGGCGGTGAGCGAAGTCGACGATCAGATCGCGCGGGCGCGCGCGACGCTGCAGCGCGTCACCGAGGACTATCGCGGCGGCGGCGGCGCGGATTTCGGCCCGGCGCGGCGGCGCAAGGTGCAGGATTACGGGCGGCGGCTGACGCGGATCGCCGCGGTCGAGGCGGCGATCCTGGTCGCGGCGATCGTGATCGGCTTCGTCCACCCGATCGGGTTGTTCGGCGTGCTGCTGGTGGTGTTCGCGATGGTCGCCGCCGCCGTCCTGCTCGCGGGCCGCCCGGCCGAGCGGCCGGTGCGCGCCGAGCGGCTGGCGGCGAGCGACATCCGCACGCTGCCGGCGCAGACCGAACGCTGGCTCCAGCAGCAGCGCCCCGCCCTGCCCGCGCCCGCCGCGGCGATGGTCGACCGTATCGGCCGACGGCTGGACACGCTGTCGCCCCAGCTCGCCCGGGTCGGCGCCGACACGCCCGAGGCGGGCGAAGTCCGCAAGCTCGTCGCCGAGCAGCTCCCCGCCTTTCTCGCCGATTACGGTCGCGTGCCGCCGTCGCTGCGCGCGCAGGAGCGCAACGGCCGCACGCCGGACATGGAGCTGGTCGACGGCCTCAAGCTGATCGAGCAGGAGATCGGCGAGATGACCGAGCGGCTGGCGGCGGGGGACCTCGATCAGCTCGCGACCCGCGGGCGGTATCTCGAGATGCGGTACAAGGACGGCGAGACGACCGGCTGACGCGCGAAGCGGCCGCCGGTCGCCCCCTTCGCGACCGGCGGCCTCCGCCGTACTCTGGCGGAAGGCGTCAGGCGAAGGCGACGCGGGTCGCGACGCGCTGCCGGCGGCGCATCGCGAAGCCGACCGCGCCGAAGCCCGCGATCATCATCGCCCAGCTGGCGGGCTCCGGCACCGCCGGCGTGGCGAGGGCCGCGGCATCGGTGACCAGATTGCGCGCGTAGGTCGTCTGGAATGCGGCGACCGAGCCGTTGCCGCCGAGATAATAGTCGAGCGGGACGCCGGAGAAATAGACCTTGCCCGCGCCGTAGCTGTAATAGCTGTCGACGAGATGCCCCGACGTGCCGTCGTTCAGGAGCCCGACGCCGCCCGCCGGAAGCGTAGCGCCGTCGATGTAGCCGTGCGCGGAAGAGGTGCCGCCATCGAGCGTGCTGTTCGTCAAGCCGTTGGTCAGCGGCGTGCCCGGCGTCTGGACGTCGATGTTGGCGGTGTATTCCTGGACGAAGCTGACGCCGGCGGACCCGGGCAGCACCGACCCGGCGCCGGGCACCGAGCGATCGTTATAGACCAGCACGCCGCCACCGCGGACGAAATCGGCGACGGCGGCGGTGTTCGCGACCAGCCCGTTGTTCTGCGCGCCGTTATCGCCGTTGAGGACCCAGAGCACGTTGATGCCCGCGAGGTTCGTGGCGGTAAGGTCGCTGAGCACCGAGGCATTGTAGCCGCCCGCGGACGCCACGGCCTTCGCCTGGGTGGCGGAGTCGCCGTAGACGCCGAAGGTGGTCGTGGCGAAGGCCGGCTGAGTTGCGGCGCAGGCGGCGGCGAGCAGTGTCGCCGTGTAGATCATCTTCATTGGCTGGGACCCTCTTTATTGTGCGAAGCGGCAATTAACTTGCCGTTCACGATCCCGCCAGAGTAGTTCGTGCTTAACACCGCCGATTGATACTTAACGGATTGGGGTCGTCTACTTTGCGACGTTAACCCCGTTCTTAAACTTTACTGGCCAGAAGCTCCGCACGTTCGGCCAGATGCGCCACGGCGGCGCGGTGCAGGCCCGGCGCGGTCGCCAGCACGCCGAACGCGCGCGGGCGTGCCTTGTTGTACTGGAGCGGGAGGCCGAGCGCGTCGGTGACGCGCGCGCCCGCCTCCGTCCCGATCAGCGCGGCGGCGGCGATGTCCCACTCGTTGCCCCAGCGCAGCGTCGCGACCAGGTCGGCCTCGCCCGCCGCGACCATCGCCATGCGCAGCGCGATCGAATTGGGCTTGGCGACGGTCGCGAACAGCCGGTCCGCCTTGGACAGCGCATCGGTGGGGATGCGTGCGCCGACGAGTTCTTGCCGGTCGCTGGCACGGAGCCGCGCGCCGTTGCGCCAGGCGCCCGCGCCGATGGCGGCGCGCCACTGCTCGCCGCGCGCCGGCGCGTCGAGCACGCCGAGCGCCGCGCGGCCATGCTCGACGAGCGCGACCGACACGCACCAGCCCTCGCGCCCGCGGATATAGTCGCGCGTGCCGTCGATCGGATCCACGATCCACACGCGCGACCGGGCAAGGCGATCGGGCGCGTCGGCGGTCTCCTCCGATAGCCAGCCGGCGTCGGGCGCGAGGGCGGCAAGCCGCTCCTTCAACAGCGCGTCGACCGCCAGGTCCATCTCGCAGACCGGCTCGCCGGCCGTCTTCTCCCACTGGTCGAAGCTGCCCCGCCAGCGCCCCATCGCCAGCCGCCCCGCCTCGGCCGCGACCGCGGCGACCGCGTCGAGCAGATCACCCACTCGCCACCGTCATCCCGTCGATCCGCAGCGTCGGCGCGTTGATCCCGTAGCGGAAGTCGAGGTCGTTGGCGGGCGTCAGCTGGCGGAACATGGCCTTCAGGTTGCCCGCGATCGTGAACTCCGCGACCGGCCCGGCGAGCGCGCCGCCGGCGATGCGGAAGCCGGCCGCGCCGCGGCTGTAATCGCCGGTCAGGCCGTTCACCCCCTGGCCGATCAGCTCGGTGACATAGACGCCCTCGCCCACCTCCGCGAGCAGCGTCTCGACCGGGTCGACGCCCGCGCACAGATGCAGGTTGGCGACCGCCGCACCCGGCGCGCCGCCGCCGCCGCGCGCGGCATGGCCGGTCGGCGCCAGCCCGAGCTGGCGGGCAGACGCGCTGTCGAGCAGCCAGGTCTCGAGCATCCCGTCCGCGACGATCGCTATCGGCGAGACCGGCAGCCCCTCGCCATCGAACGGCCGCGAGCGCAGGCCGTGCGGGCGATGCGGATCGTCCTCGATGCGGATGCCGGGCGCGAACACCTGCCCGCCCAGCGCGTCGAGCAGGAAGCTGGTCTTGCGCGCGATCGCCGCGCCGGTGATCGCGCCGATCAGATGGCCGAGCAGCGACGGGGACACGCGCGGATCGAACACCACGGGCATCGCGCCGCTGGCGATGCGGCCGGGGTTGAGCCGCGCCACCGCGCGCTCGCCGGCGCGGCGGCCGACCTCCTCGGGGTCGTCGAGGTGGCGGCGCTTGCGCGCGGCATGGTGCGCATAGTCACGCTCCATCGCGCCGCCCTCGCCCGCCAGCACGCTCGCGGACACGCCATAGGCGGTCGCGGCATAGCCCTGCGCGAAGCCGGTCGAGGTGGCGAGCGCCCATAGATGGCGCGAGGCGCTGGCGCCGCCGCCCTCGCTGTTGGTGACGCCGGCGACCGCGCGCGCGGCGTCCTCGGCGGCGAGGGCCAGCTCCTTGAGCCCATCGGGCGAGGCCTCGCCGCCGTCGTCGATGTCCAGCTGGGGCGGCGTGCCGTGCAGCAGCCGGTCGGCAGGCGCGAGGCCGGCATAGGGGTCCTCCGGCGCCTCGCGCGCCATCGCCACCGCGCGCGCCGCCGCCTCGTCGAGCGCGGCGGGGCTCAGATCGGAGGTGCTGACGCTCGCCGAGCGGCGGCCGACGAACACGCGCAGGCCCAGCTCCGCCCCCTCCGACCGGCCGACATCCTCCAGCTTGCCGAGGCGGACGGAGAGGTCGGCCGAGGCGTCGGCCGCGAACACCGCATCGGCGGCATCGGCGCCCGCGGCCTGAGCGCGCGCGACGATATCGGCGGCGCGCTCGCGCGCCTGGTCGGGGGTCAGCATGGCGGCGGACTTAGGGATGCAAGGCGCGTGACGCCACCCTGATCCTCCCCGTCCCGGGGAGGAGTTCAGCTGCCCACCACCACGCAGGCCAGGAACACCAGCAGCCCCGTGAACCGGTTGCTCCGAAACCGCGCCAGCGCCACCGCGCCGTCGTCGGGCCGGAGCGTCGCCACCTGCCAGGCAAGGTGCCCGGCCGCGGGCGTCAGCGCGACCAGCGCCAGCGGGTCGGCGCGCGCCAGCCACAACGCGCCCGCCCACAGCGTCACCGCCGCCAGGTAGAACAGCGCCAACCCGCCCCGCACCTGGCGGCCGAGCCGCAACGCCGACGAGCGCACGCCGACCAGCGCGTCGTCCTCGCGGTCCTGCAGCGCGTAGATGGTGTCATAGCCGATCACCCAGGCAACCGAACCCGCATAGAGCAGCGCCACCGGCCAGCCGAACCCACCCGCCACCTCGACCCAGCCGACCAGGGCCGCCCAGGAGAAGACCAGGCCAAGCCACGCCTGCGGCCACCAGGTGATCCGCTTCATGAAGGGATAGGCCGCCACCGGCGCGAGGCTCGCGATGGCCACGGCGGCGGCAAGCGGGTGCAGCTGGAGCAGCACGACCAGCCCGATCAGGCCCAGCACCAGCAGCCAGCCCCAGGCCGCGCGCACCGACACCAGCCCGCCGGGGATCGGGCGGCCGCGGGTGCGGGCGACCTGCGCGTCCAGGTCGCGGTCGACGATGTCGTTATACGTGCAGCCCGCGCCGCGCATCGCCACGCTGCCGAGCGCCAGCCACAGCAGCAGCGGCCAGCGCGTGAAGACTCCGCCCGCCAGCGCCACGCCCCACGCGCCCGGCCAGAACAGCAGCTGCCAGCCGATCGGCCGGTCGAACCGCGCGAGCAGCGCCAGCCCGCGCACCGGGCCGGGCAGCCGGCCGACCAGGCCGGGATGCTGGGAGTCGGGGACGGCCCCCGCCTGTTCTGGCATGAATACCTCCCCGTCACCCCGGCCGTGAGCCGGGGTCCCGCGCTTCATCCGCGAGTAAGGCAGCGGGACCTCGGGTCAAGGCCGGGGTGACGGGAGAGGGCGCAGCGCGTATCCCGCTCGCGTGCAAAGCGCCTTCGCAACATGATCGGCCTGTCGGTCGCCGTCGGACGGTTCGTCGAGGCGCTGTTCTGGGCGATCCTGCGCGTCGCGGGCACGGTGACGGCCGCGGCGGTGGCGGGCCTGATCGCACTCGCTGCCGTCATGCTCCTGCTCCGCCACGTCTGGCGGAAGCGCCGGAGCTAGGTGCCCGCCACTCCCGCCTGGCCGCCGCGGTCGACGCCGCGGCTGTTCGTCGATCGGCCGCTCGCGCCCGGGCCGCTGGCGCTCGACGGCCCGCCCGCGCATTATCTGCTGTCGGTCATGCGGCTGAAGGCCGGCGATCCGGTGAAGCTGTTCGACGACCGCACCGGCGAGTGGATGGCGACCGTCGCCGCCGCCGGCAAGCGCGACCTCGTGGTCGACGTCGCGACGCAGCTTCGCCCGCGGGAGACCGCGCCCGACCTGTGGCTCTGCGCCGCGCCGCTCAAGAAGGGGCGGATCGACTGGCTGGCGGAAAAGGCGTGCGAGCTGGGCGTCGCGCGGCTCGCGATCGTGCTCACCCGTCGCACCGTCGTCGACAAGCCCAACACCGATCGGCTGCGCGCGCACATGGTGGAGGCCGCCGAGCAGTGCGGCCGCACCGCGCTGCCCGAGTTGGCCGCGCCGGTGAAGCTCGACGCGCTGCTCGCCGCCTGGCCGGCGGGCCGCGCGCTGTTCTTCGCCGACGAGACCGGCGGCGTGCCGGCGCTGTGGGCGATGCAGGCCCGGCCGGGGCCGGCGGCCGTGCTGATCGGGCCGGAGGGCGGCTTCGACGCGGCCGAGCGCGATGCGATCCGCGCGCTGCCCGACGCGGTGGGCATCGGGCTCGGCCCGCGCATCCTGCGCGCCGACACCGCCGCCGCCGCCGCCGTGGCCCTGTGGATGGCGGCGGCTGGCGACTGGACGTAGGTTGGGAGGTGAACGCCATGACCCATCCGCAGATGCTGGTGATCGGGACCGATCCCGACTCTGCCGACTTTATCGCGCCCGGCTTTCCCGCCAGTCTCACCGCGGAGCGGGTCCGAGCCGAGATCGACGGCATGCACGACCGATTCGCCGCCGCGCAGCGACGGCCGGGGAGCCGCTGACGTTTGCCTCTGGCGCGCGCGCGGCCGCCCGCCTAAGCGCCCGCGCATGACGACGGAGACGGAGTTGACGCCACACGCCCGCGTCATCGAGTCGCGCGACCAGCTGATCGGGCATTTCGCGTGCGGCGAGAAACCGGCCGAGCGGTGGCGGATCGGCACCGAGCACGAGAAGTTCGTCTACGCCCGCGCCGATCACCACGCGCCGTCCTGGGACGAGCCGGGCGGCATCCGCGACCTGCTGACGGCGCTCACCGACCATGGCTGGCGGCCGGTGGAGGAGAACGGCCCCGATGGACCCAAGGTGATCGCGCTGGCCGGCGCGGACGGCTCGGTCAGCCTGGAGCCCGCCGGGCAGTTCGAGCTGTCGGGCGCGCCGCTGGAAAACCTCCACCAGACCTGCGCCGAGACCGGGCGGCACCTCGATCAGGTGAAGGCGGCGGGCGAACGGCTGGGCCTCGGCTTCCTCGGGCTCGGCATGTGGCCGGACAAGGCGCGGAGCGACCTTCCCGTGATGCCCAAGGGCCGCTACGACATCATGCGCCGGCACATGCCGCGCGTCGGCAGCCTCGGGCTCGACATGATGCTGCGGACCTGCACCATCCAGGTCAATCTGGACTACCGATCCGAAGCCGACATGGTGAAGAAGTTCCGGGTCGGCCTGGCGCTGCAGCCGCTGGCCACCGCCCTGTTCGCCAACTCGCCCTTCACCGAAGGCAGGCCCAACGGGTTCCTCTCGTTCCGCAGCCATATCTGGTCGGATACCGATCCGCAGCGCACCGGCATGCTGCCCTTCGTGTTCGAGGACGGCTTCGGCTATGAGCGTTATGCCGACTACATGCTCGATGTGCCGATGTACTTCGTCTATCGCGACGGGCGCTACATCGACGCCGCCGGCCTGTCGTTTCGCGACTTCCTGAAGGGCGAATTGTCCGTCCTGCCCGGCGAGATGCCGACGCTGGACGACTGGAACGACCATCTCTCCACCGCCTTCCCCGAGGTCCGGCTGAAGACCTTCCTGGAGATGCGCGGCGCCGACGGCGGACCCTGGAACCGCATCTGCGCGCTGCCGGCGCTGTGGGTGGGGCTGCTCTACGATCCTGCGGCGCTGGATGCGGCGTGGGACCTGGTGCAGGACTGGTCGCTCGATGACCGCCAGGCGCTGCGCGACGCCGTGCCGAAGCTGGCGCTCGACGCGCCGCTGCCGGACGGCGGGAAGCTGCGCGACATCGCCGGCGCGGTGCTCGACATCGCCCATGCCGGCCTTGCCGCCCGCGCGCGCACCAACGCCGCGGGCGACGATGAGACCGGCTTCCTCGATCCGCTGCGCGAGATCGTCCGCGCGGGCAAGACGCCCGCCGAGGTACTGCTGGAGCGATACCACGGCGCCTGGAACGGCGATGTGTCGCGGGTTTACGAGGAGTTCAGCTTCTAGGCGCAACGGCCGGCGTCGCGAAGCGACGACCGACGACGCGGCTCAGCCCCGGCGGGCTCGGGACCGCCCCGCCATCCACCGCCATAACCGCGGCACCGGCCCGTTGCGCTCCATCCATTCCCAATACGCGACATAATCCGGATCGCGCCGCAGATGCCGCTCCTCCGTCTGCGCGCGCCACCAATACACCCCGCTCACCGCCGCCAGGATCAGCGTCGCACGCGCGGCATCGCGCCAGCTGCCCGTCGACAGCACCGGCAACGTCGACAGCCACCAGAACAGGTTCTTCGCCAGATACGCCGGGTGCCGCGACCACGCATACGGCCCGTGCGTCACGATGCCGCGGTGCGTCAGGTTCGAGAAGCGCGGCCCGAACGCCACCGTCGCGAGCGCGTAGATTGCGGTCAGCACCACCAGCGCGGCGCCCACCGGCCAGAGCAGCAGCGGATGGCCGGCGAGCCAGTGGCTCCAGTCGGCCGTGCCCGGGTGATAATCGAGCGGCCCGCCGTCGCTCATCAGGATGAGGGGCGGGTAGCAGATCAGCGCCGCCGCCCACGCCGCCGCGAACGGGTTGGCCGAGCGGATGTGGCTGTCGAGCGGCCGGAAGGTCAGGACATATCCCACCGTCGCGAACGCGACGTCGATCGTGAACATGACGGCGACCAGCCAGGCGGTCAGCGCGATCGGGTCACCCCAGCGCCCCGCCATGTCGCGCCGGACGACGTCGCCGAAGCCGGGCGGCACGATCGCCAGCATGAAGGCGAGGAAGAACGCCTTGACCCCCCAGGCGCGCAGATGCGCGTGAATCGCGTCGCGTGCCGCCCCGGGCTGTCCCGCCAGCCACGCGCCGAGGTGCCACGCGCCGTCGCGCAGCTGGACGAGGTAGCGATCGAGCCACAGCACATAGGGAATCGACAGCGCCAGCACCGCCGGCACGGCGCGGGTGAAGCACCACATCGCGAACGCGAAATTGCCCTGCCAGTAGAAGCGCCCGGTCGCATAGATCAGCGCGATCGCGCCCCAGGTCGCCCACAGCCCGACGAGCTTGAGCAGGCTGTCGTCCAGCGTTGCCCGCCAGGGCCGCGGCTTCGCCCAGTCGATCCCGGTGGACGGCCGCCGATGCACCTTGTCGACCAGCAGCGACCAGCCGACCATCGGCAGCGCACAGGCGACGAGATCGACCAGCGCCGCATAGGGCCCGTCCATTCCCGCCGCGCGGCAGGCCGCGATCCAGCCGGCGATCCCCATGAGCCCCGCCAGTCCCGCGCCCGTACTGACCGCCGACGCGGGCCGCGGGTCCGTCGCGACGGCGCGCGCGAGGGCGGGATCGTGGAACATCCGCTCGACGCCTAGCCCGGTGGTGGTAAGCAAGCCGTGAACCATTGCGCAGGGCGGCCGGCTTGAGCTACCCCAATGCCCGCGCGGGTGTAGCTCAATGGTAGAGCAGAAGCCTTCCAAGCTTACGACGGGGGTTCGATTCCCCTCACCCGCTCCCGGCTCATCACGGTTCAGTTAAGGCGTCAGGCCGCCGTGCGCCCTGCTGGCGCGGGCGTTAGCGGGTCGCGGATCGAGCGATGGTGGAAGGGGCTGGATTCGAACCAGCGTACACTTGCGTGGGCAGATTTACAGTCTGCTGCCTTTAACCACTCGGCCACCCTTCCAGACCCGGCCGCCGGAGCGAGGCGGCTCCATGGCGAAGCCGCGGAGCCAAGTCAACGCGCGTGCCGGTTGCTCTCGCCTTCCGGGCCGCATAGCAGCGGCGGGCACGAAGAAGGGAACCGCATGCGTCGCCTGTTGCTCGCCGCCGCCTTGCTCACCGCCGCCGCGCCGGCGCTGGCGCAGGAGAAGGCGGACCAGCTCAACCGCATCATCGACCAGGGCATCAACCACAGCCAGGTGATGGCGACCGCGGCCTATCTCTCCGACCGGATCGGGCCGCGCCTCACCGGCTCGCCCGCCGCCCACGCAGCCGAAGCCTGGACGCAGGACCAGTATCGCCGGTGGAACCTGAAGAACGTCCACAAGGAGCCCTTCGCCTTCGGCCGCGGCTGGTGGATCGAGCATGCGTCGGCGCGGATGGTCAGCCCGCGCCCGGTCGACCTCGTCGCCATCCCGATCGCCTGGACGCCGCCGACCGGCGGCCCCGTCACCGCGCCCGTCGTGCTCGCGCCGATCAAATCGGCGGCCGATTTCGACAGGTGGAAGGGCAAGCTCGCCGGCAGGATCGTGCTCGTCTCATTGCCCGACGCAGGATCGGAGCCGAACGCGGCCGCCTTTCGCCGATTGGACGACGCGGAGATCAGCAAGCTCGACACCTACCAGCTGCCGCGCGACCCGGGGAACCTGGCCTCGACGCTGAAGCGCATCGGTTTCGCCAGGGATTTGGGCACGTTCCTCAAGGCGGAGGGTGCGGTCGCCTACCTCACCCAGTCGCGCTCGGACGGCAAGCTCGTCCATGGCGAGGGCTATCAGTACGAGACGGGCAACAGCCCTGCACTGCCCGGCTTCGAGCTGGCGGCCGAGGATTACCGCCGCCTCGCCCGCCTCGCGATGGCGGGCGACCCGCCCACGGTGGAGTTGGTCGCCCAGGTCCATTATGAGGATGCCGATCCCAATGCGTACAACATCCTGGCCGAGATCCCCGGCACGGACCCGCGCGCGGGCTATGTCATGGCCGGCGCGCATCTCGACAGCTGGGTGGCGGGCGACGGCGCGACCGACAACGGCGCGGGCTCGGCGATGGTGATGGAGGCCGCGCGGATCATCGCCGCTACCGGCATCCGGCCACGCCGCACGATCCGCTTCGCGCTGTGGCAGGGGGAGGAGCAGGGGCTGCTCGGCTCGATCGCGTGGACGGAGGCGCACCTCGCCACCCGCGGCGATCCCGGCGCGCCGGCCAAGACCGGGTTCGCCCGCTATCTCGGCTTCGCGCAGGACTGGCCGGTGGTGCCGAAGCCCGGCTGGGGCGAGCTCGCCGCCTATTTCAACATCGACAACGGCTCGGGCAAGCTGCGCGGCCTCTATGCCGAGGACAATCCGGCGGTGGTGCCGATCTTCAAGGAGTGGCTGGCGCCGTTCGCGGCGTTCGGCGCGGGCAACGTCGTGATGCGCCGCACCGGCTCGACCGATCACTGGTCGATGCAGCAGGTCGGCGCACCGGGCTTCCAGTTCATCCAGGACCCACTCGATTACGAGAGCCGGACGCATCACACGTCGGCCGATACCTACGATCACCTCAAGGCCGACGACATGCGCCAGGGCGCGACCATCCTCGCGGCGCTGCTGGTCGATGCGGCAAACGCGGACAAGCCGCTGCCGAGGACGCCGCTGCCGACCAAGGGGACGAAACTTGACCCGTTCGCGTACGATGCGGGGGAGTAGGGCCGTCCTCACTCCTCCCCGGGACGGGGAGGGGAACCGCGCGCGCAAGCGCGGGGTGGCGGGGGCTCCGGTCCGGGCGACCCGCGCATCGCCGAGCTCCCTCCACCATCGGCTGGCGCCGATGGTCCCCCTCCCCGTCCCGGGAAGGATCTGAGATGGCCCGCCGCCCGCACCGCCCCTCCACCGGCACCGCCGGCCGTCCCCGTTTATGGGGTCGCCACGCCGTCATCGCCGCGCTCGCCAATCCCGAGCGCACGGTGCGCAAGCTGTGGGGCACGCGCGAGGCGCTCCAGGCACTGAATCTGCCGCCTGTCCTGCCCGTCACCTATGCCGACGTCGCCGATCTCGGCCGCCTCGTCCCCGCCGACGCGCCGCACCAGGGCCTCGTCGCGGAGGTCGAGCCGCTGGAGGACATCTGGCTCGGCGAGCTGCTGGAGCGCGGCCGGGAGGATGGCCGCCCCCTCGTCGTCCTCGATCAGGTCACCGACCCACATAATCTCGGCGCCATCCTGCGCTCCGCCGCGGCCTTCGACGCGCTCGGGCTGGTGACGCAGGATCGCCATGCCCCGCCCGAGAGCGGCACGGTGGCACGCGCCGCGTCGGGCGCGCTGGAGACGGTGCCCTGGGTCCGCGTCGTCAATCTCGCCCGCGCGCTGGAGGAGATCGCCGAGGCAGGCTTCTGGCGCGTCGGCCTGACCGGCCACGCGTCGCAGACGCTCGCCCAGGCGATGGGCCGGCAGCGGCTCGCGATCGTGCTCGGCGCCGAAGGCGAGGGCCTGCGCCAGAACACCGAGGCGCATTGCGACGAACTGGCCAGGCTGCCGATTTCGGCCAAGGTCGAAAGCCTGAACGTCAGCAACGCCGCCGCCATCGCCCTCTACGCAGCGGCGAGCAGGGCGGCGACCGCGTGAAACGGCCTGATCGCTCCATCGCATCGGCCCTTGGCGAAGTTTTCCAATACGCCCGCCCGATCCTAGCCCAAGGCGAGACCACGACGTCAACCGATGCCGCTGGGGGAGCGGAGTCGGCGGCGACGCTCCGCCTCAGGCTGTCGACGGCGTCTCCCGGTCGGCAGGCTGGGGCGGCAAGCGGAACGATAGGGTGACGCCGGCGCGCTGCTGCTCGGCGGCCGCCGCGCTCATGAGCCGGCGCGGGTCCCGGAAATAGGCGCGCGGGCTCATGCCCATGAACTCGCGGAAATCGCGATAGAAATGAGCCTGGTCGAAATAGCCCTGGATGGCTTCGCCGACTGCCCCGCCGATCGCGCTGCGCACCTGTCCGAGCGTATCGAGGAACCGCTGCAGCCGCATCAGCCGCTTGGGCGCAAAGCCGAAGGTGTGCAGGCACAGCCGGTGCAGCGTGCGCTCGGACACGCCCGCCAGCGCGGCCAGCTGCGGCACCTGGGCGGGTCGCATCCTGAGCGCGCGGTCGATCGCCAGCACCGGCTCGCTCACGGCCGGCCGGGTCGCCAGCCGCGCGTCGATCATCGCCTCCAGCCGCGCCACGCACGCCTGCTCGTCCCGCTCGTGCGCGCACAGCCACCGATGCAGGGCCATGCCGTCGCAGCCGAGCCGCTCGTCGAGCGGCGCGATCCGATTCGCCATCGCGCCCGCGTCGCCGCCGATCAATCGATGCCAACCGATCGGCGTCATGCCGAAGCCGATGCAGCGCCCGCCCGGCGTCGCGATACGGCCGGGCCGGTCGGTCGGCCCGAACAGGGCGCCGCTCTCCGGGGTCGGCATCTCGAAGCCCTGCATCGCCACGTCCCAGCGACCGGCGGTGGCGAAGCGGACATTGCCCCATTCCGGGTAGAGGAAGTCGCTCAGCGGCTCGGCCACCGCGACGAAGTAGAAGAAGGTGATATAGCCTTCCAGCCGTGGCGCCGGCCGGTGAATGCTGACCGACACTGTCGAGCCGCCGCCGGCTCCGCTTCCCGCACATGGTTGCATAGCTTCGCGACCCCGTCCCTGGCCTCCGGCCGCCCCCGGCCGGACCGTCCTGTTTCGGGCATAATGCCGACCTATCTTATTGATACAAGGTAAAGATCGACCCGCATCGGGACGGTTCGGACACTGCGCTTCAGGTCCGTCCGCGCCTGACGGGCACGTGGAAGTCCGGCGGCTTGTCCGCGATCCAGCGGAGGAAACGTGCGATGTCTGGCCGCGCCCGCAGCGCCGCCGGATCGGCATAAAGGCGCGCCAGCTCGGGATTGGGCACGGTGACGTAGATCGTGCGATGGCAGATCGGGTGGACCGGCGCGGTCTCCCGCCCGCCCTCGCTTCTGGGCACCAGATGGTGCCATTCGACCCGCGCGCCGAGCGGCCGCTCGCACAGGGCGCAGGACAGCGGCGAGACATCCTCGCGGATCGCACGCGCCATCGCCGCGGCCAGCCCCGTCTTGCGCTTCACCCGACCTGCCACTGCCGCGATATAGCGTGCCGGCGTGGGCCTGCGATCGACGATCGCACTCTTCAACGCCTGCGTTAACCCCGCCCGCTCACCTCTCGGTAAGGGCGGCAGCCCGATGGCGCGGCATGTTCGCACGCCTGTTCCGGAGCCGCTGGGCGGCGCTGTTCTGGGCGGCGGGCGTGGTGTGGACCGCCTATGACGTGGCGGGCGCCGCACCGGCGTCGACGCCCGCCAATGCCGCCGCGCCGACCGACGCGCTGGGCGAGCCGGTCGATCGGGCGGCGCTGGAGGTGCTCGCCAACGCTTCGCGCTGACGCGCCGATCCGCGGCTAGGGCCGCGTCGCCACGTCGTCGGCGTCGTCCGCCTCGCTGTCGTCGTCGTCGCTGTCCAGTTCGTCGCCGTCGTCGAACGCATCCTGCGCGTCGTCCTCGTCGGCATCGTCCTTGTCCATCGCGACGGTGGCGTCCTCCTCGCCGACCTCGTCGTCCTCCATGTCGAGATCGTCGATATCCTCTTCCTCGGCGTCGCCGCCCAGGTCGGGGTTGAGATCGGTCAGCAGGTTGCCGTCGCTCGGCCCGTTGCGGGTCGCCTCCAGGATCTCGGCGCGCTGGCTCTCGTCATAGCCTTCCTCGTCATAGCCGTCGTCATCCGGCCCTTTTACACCGCTCATCAACGCCTCCATCCACTTGCTCGACGCGCGAACGGTGGAGCGGCGACCCAAGTTCCGCCGGAGGCGGCACGCAGACCAGCGCAGCTCGCGGGACTTGCTCCCGTGACGGCTGCGCGAGATATCAGCTACCCGCGGGCAGCGGCTGGAACAGGCGGCCCCGCTCCGTCACCGCCGCCAAGGCGAGTGCCAGCAGCGACACCCCGATGAAGCCGGCGATCATCGGCGCCGGCGTACCGTCGAACGCCTGCCCGATCAGCGCGCCGATCAGCGAGCCGAGCATGACGCTGGCGAAGCCCTGCACGCTGGAAGCGGTTCCGGCGATGTGACCCATGTGCTGCATCGCCATGGTCGAGAAGTTGGTGCCGATCATGCCGAAGCAGCCGAGCGTCAGCGCCTGGAGCACGATAAAGACGGTCAGCGTCTCCAGCCCGGCCTGGTAGACGGCGAGGTGGACGGCCGCGATCACCAGCACCGCACATACCGCCGCATGGGACAACAGTCGCTGGCCCAGTCGCATCACCAGCCGCGCATTGGCGAAGTTGCTCGCCGCGATGAAGCCGGCGGTCAGCGCGAAGACGAGCGGCAGCAGCTTCGGCCGGCCGAAGCTGTCGCCGACCACCTGCCCGATGGAATTGAGATAACCGTAGATGCCGCCCTGCATCGCCCCCGCCGCGAGCATGTAGCCGAGCGACAGCCGGTCTGACACGGTCGTCCGCCACCCGCCGGCGATCCGCTGCGGCGACAGCGGCAGGCGGTCCTCGGGATGCTGGGTCTCGGGCATGCGCAGCCAGAACCAGGCGGCGACGGCGGTCGCGAGCGCGGCGATGGTCGCGAAGATGAAGCGCCAGTCGCTGACCAGCAGCAGCCCCGCCCCGAGCGTGGGCGCGAGCACCGGCACGATCATGAACATGATGAACGCGGTCGACATCACCCGCGCCATCGCACGGCCCTCGAACCGGTCGCGGACGATCGCGACCGGCACGACGCGGGTGGCCGCAGCCGCCATCCCGCCCAGCACCCGCGCGGCGAGCAGCGCCGAGAAGCTCCCCGAGGCCGCGCAGACGAGATTGGCCGCCGCATACGCCACCAGCGCGCCGGTCAGCACCGGCCGCCGCCCGAAGCGATCCGCCAGCGGCCCATGCAGGAGCTGGCCGACGCCGAAGCCGAGCAGGAACGCGGTGATGACGAACTGGCGACGGTTCTCGGCCGCCACTCCCAGCGCCTGGCCGATCGCCGGGAGGGCCGGGAGCATGGTGTCGATGCCGAGCGCGCCGAGCGCCATCAGCGAGGCGATCATCGCCACGAACTCGGCGAACCCGATCGGCGCGCTGGTGAGCGGGGGAGTGGCGTCGGAGGTCACGCCATCGTGCTTAGCGGCTCAACCCTCCGGCGTCATGCCGCCTTGAGCCGGCATCCGACACCGCACCGGCGTGACGACCATCGGGGTCATGACGAGGCCGGAGTTGGACCCGACGCTCCGGCCGGGGTGACGCCGGGGAGCGGCGGGCGTATGATCTTCCCTATGCTCGATACACCCCTCGCCGAAGTTCCCGCGCTCAGCCTCGCCGACCAGCTCCGCGATCCGGACGCGTTCGCCGCGGATCTGGGCGGCTCGTTCCGCCGCTTCGGCTTCGCGGTCGTCGCCGATCACGGCGTCAGCCAGGGCCTGATCGACCGCGCCTGGGCCGCCACCGCGGCGTTGTTCGCCTTGCCCGACGAGGAGAAGCGCCGCTACTTCGTCGCGGGCGGCGGCGGCGCGCGCGGCTACACGCCGTTCAAGACGGAGATCGCCAAGGGCGCCGATCATGTCGACCTGAAGGAGTTCTGGCATGTCGGCCGCGAGCTGCCGGCCGAGCATCGCTTCGCCGACGCGATGGCGCCGAACGTCTGGCCCGACCACCCCGAAGGCTTTCGCCAGACCTTCACCGAGCTGTTCGCCGCGTTCGACCGGGCGGGCGACCAGCTGCTGTCCGCCATCGCCCGCCATCTCGGCCTCGCGCCGGACTGGTTCGACGCGGCGGTGCGGGACGGCAATTCGGTGCTGCGCCTGCTCCATTACCCGCCGATCCCGGCCGACGCGGCAGGCGTGCGCGCCGGCGCGCACGAGGACATCAACCTCATCACCCTGCTGCTCGGCGCCGAGGAGGCGGGGCTGGAACTGCTCGACCGCGACTCCGGCCGCTGGCTCGCGATCAAGCCGCCCGAGGGCGCGATGGTCGTGAACGTCGGCGACATGCTCCAGCGGCTGACCAACCACGTCCTGCCCTCCACCACGCATCGCGTCGTGAACCCGCCGCCCGAGCGCCGCGGCCACTCGCGCTATTCCATGCCGTTCTTCCTCCATCCCGCGCCCGACTTCCTGATCGAGACACTGCGGGACACGATCACGCCCGAGAACCCGGATCGCTATCCGCAGCCGATCACCGCCCACGATTATCTCCACGAGCGGCTGAGGGAGATCGGGCTCGTCAAGAATTAGGCCGACGCGACGCGCACCGGGCGGCCTGCGGTCACTGCCGGGCAAGCCGGTCCAGCGCCGTATCGAGAGCCTGCAGGAACCGGGACCGATCGGCCTTGGTGAACGGCGGCGGGCCGCCCAGCTGGTCGCCGCCCGCGCGCAGGTCCGCCATGATCGCCCGGGTCGCGATCGCCGCGCCGATCGAGCTGGCGGTGAACGGCCTGCCGTTGGGCGAGAGCACCGTCGCACCTGATTTGATGCAGCGGTCCGCCAGCAGGATGTCGGCGGTGACGACCAGCACGCCGGCACCCGCACGCGCGGCGATCCAGTCGTCGGCGGCGTCGAACGCATCGCCCACCACCACGCGATCGACCAGCGGGTGCGCGAGGACGCGGAACGGGCTGTTGCTGACGATCGTCACCGGCGTGTCGCGGCGGAGCGCGACCTTGTAGATCTCGTCCTTCACCGGGCAGGCGTCGGCGTCGACCAGGATGCGCACGCCGCTCACCGGCGATGCTGATGCGGCCGCTGCTGCTTGCCGGTGGCCCGCGGCGCGGCAGGCGTGGCGCCCTCGACGACCCGTTCGATCCGGACGTTGCTGCCGTCGTCGTTGCCCGCCTTGGCGGTGCGCGCCACCGCGGCGTCGAACCTGCCCGCGATCGCCACGGGGATCTGGAAGCGGGTCTCGCCCGGGCCGATGCGGATCGCGCCCACCTCGTTGCGGGTGATGTGACCCCGGCGGCAGAGCAGGGGCAGCAGCCAGCGCGGATCGGCATTCTGCCGCCGCCCGATGTCCATGCGGAACCACACGGCATCGTCGAAGCCGGGCCGGTGCCCTTCCGCCGGCGCCGCGCGACGCACGTCCGGCGTCGCCTCGATCAGCTCCTCGGCGGCGGGAAGCGCGGCGCGGTGGGCGCGGACGAGGGCGGCCGCGATCTCCTCCGGCGTCCGCTCGGCGAGCAGGCGCGCGCCCAGGGCGCGATCCTCCTCCTCCGTCTCGACCGGGGCGAGCAGCGTCGTCAGCAGCCGCTCGCGATCGCGGGCGCGGATATCCGCCGGGGTCGGCACATCGATCCATTCCGCCTCGATGCGCGCGCCGCGCAGCGTCGCCTCGACGCGGCGGCGGCGGGGATAGGGCACGATCAGCACGGCCGTGCCCTTGTTGCCCGCCCGGCCGGTGCGGCCCGACCGGTGCTGGAGCGTCTCGGCGTCGCGCGGCAGCTCGACATGGACGACCAGGCTGAGCGTCGGCAGGTCGATGCCGCGAGCGGCGACGTCGGTCGCGACGCACACGCGCGCGCGGCCGTCGCGCAGCGCCTGCAGCGCCGCGTTGCGCTCGTTCTGGCTGTGCTCGCCCGACAGCGCGACCGCGGCGAACCCGCGTTCGACCAGGCTCGCATGGAGATGACGCACATTGTCGCGCGTGGCGCAGAACAGCATGGCCGTGTCCGCCTCGTGGAGCCGCAGCAGGTTGATCGCCGCGTTCTCGATGTCGGCCGGCGCCACCGTGACCGCCTGATAGGCGATGTCGCCATGCCCGCGATCTTCGCCCACCGTCGAGAGGCGGAGCGCGTCGCGCTGGTAGCGCCGGGCCAGCGCGACGATCGGCTTGGGAATCGTCGCCGAGAACAACAGCGTCCGCCGCTCGCCCGGCGTCGCATCCAGGATCTCTTCCAGATCCTCGCGGAAGCCCATGTCGAGCATCTCGTCCGCCTCGTCGAGCACGGCGACCCGCAGGCCGGAGAGGTCGAGCGCGCCCCGCTCCAGATGGTCGCGCAGCCGGCCGGGCGTGCCGACCACGACATGAGCGCCCTGCCCCAGCGCGCGCCGCTCCTTGGCGGCGTCCATGCCGCCGACGCAGGTGGCGATCCGCGCGCGCGCCGGCGCGTAGAGCCAGGCCAGCTCGCGACTGACCTGCAGCGCCAGCTCGCGGGTCGGGGCGACGACGAGCGCGAGCGGCCGCTCCGCCCGCGGCAGCGCCCCGTCTTCGAGCAGCTGGTCCGCAAAGCCGAGCCCGAAGGCGATGGTCTTGCCCGATCCCGTCCGCGCCGACACGACCAGATCGCGCCCGTTCGCCTCCGGGGCGAGCACGGCCGCCTGGACCGGGGTGAGCGTGTCATAGCCGCGCGCGGCGAGCGCCTCGGCCAAGGGCTGCGGGATCTGCGGAAGGGACATGAAGGCATATAGATGGTCAGGCGGAGACCATGGCACAACCCATGGAGCGGGCCGTGCCATCCCGACGGCGGTGGCATTTCATCGCGCAATG
The DNA here is from genome assembly GCF_964250165.1 of uncultured Sphingomonas sp. Taxonomy (GTDB): domain Bacteria; phylum Pseudomonadota; class Alphaproteobacteria; order Sphingomonadales; family Sphingomonadaceae; genus Sphingomonas. The sequence goes on from NZ_CAXUEK010000005.1 coordinate 18,875, forward strand.
CCTATATCACGACCATCGCTGCCAGAGGTCCGTAGGCGGCCGCGACTGAGAGACCCGGAGTGCTCCCGCTTACGACCGAGGAGCCGGATATGGGCCTGAACTATCTTCTGCATCGCCATCAGGTTTCCCTGATGAACGCCGATGCGGCGGCGTCCGGCGAAGCGCGGATCAGCCACCGTGGTCTCGTCACCGGCTATGCCCAACAGATCGACGAGCTCGTTCGCAAGAAGCGGTCGACGAGCACCCCGCTGGTGCCGCTTTCGTGAGCGACGCGGCGCCGTCGGCCGGAGCGAACCGCTCCCCATCGCACACACAGCGGTTCCGCAGGAACGGTGGTCCCGTGCTGAGCGTGGATCAGAAGCGTCGCCAGGCGAGCGTCACGGCGGCGGCCTGGAAGACGTTCGGCGCGCGCGATCCGATGATCGCGTTCCTGAACACCGTCGACGAACGGCTCGGTGGCCGGCCTCTCGATCTGGCGGTCAACGGCGAGGACGGCCTGAACACGGTCCTGGCCGAACTGCGCAAGGTGCCTGCCGGCGGGATCGCCTGACCCGCCCTCCCGATGCGATGGCGCTCGGCGGGCTTCGCGAGGAACGGTCGATCGCGTCGAACCTTGGGCCATTCGGACGACGATGATGTGCCCGATCGGCGTGGTACGGCGTTGTGTCCGCACGAGGAGGTCACAATGTCCGCAACCGATCCCACCGTTCCGAGCGACGACGACATCGTTCGTCTGGCGCAGGCCGAGCGCGACGCCGGCGTTCCCGACGTCCAGGTCGCGCAGGCCGCTGCGGAGGCCGAGAAACGGCTCGCCGCCCGAAACGGTGAAATCGACAGCGGGGCTCACCCGAGCTGACCGGCCGTGTTCTCACGTTTCAAGATGGGGTAGTCGAACCCTGGTGCATCGATGGAGACGCACATGAAGGTAGTTCTGCAGGTGCTTGGTGCGGCCGCCATTCTCATCGGCCTGCTCTGGATCGGCCAGGGCACGGGCGTGGTGAGATGGCCCGCCTCCAGCTTCATGATCGATCAGCGGCCCTGGGCGATCCGCGGTCTCGTGCTCGCAATCGTCGGCCTGATCCTGGTCTGGTTCTCCCGGCGCCGCTGAGACAGTCAGGCTACGTCCGCGTCGAGCCCGGCAGCGACGGAAAACACCCGGCGAGGGCCGGCCGAGCACAATGCTGCAAGCCCCCCGATCTACGCTGCGCGGGAACGCACGCCGACCTGGCGGCAATCGTGAGCGAACCGTTCGATCGCGGCATCGAGCGATCGCGGCAATGCCCCCCGTCCGCTGGCCAGCGCGGCGAAACGGGGGCGCGGCGCGAGCCAGCCGAGCGCGGCCCCCGGCGTCGGCTCGATCAGGTCGGGGGCCAGGCCGCACGCCGTGGCGATGCGGACCGCGAACTCGCTCCAGCTGACCGCCTCGCCGCCGGACAGGTGCCAGATGCCCTCGGCGCCGTCGATCAGCAGGTCGAGCGCGGCCTCGACCAGCGCCGGCACGAAGGTCGGCGTGACGATATGATCGGCCGCGGCGGCGAAGGATCGCCCTTGCGCCAGCGCCTCGACCACGCCCATCGCGAAATTATGGGCATCATGGGGTGAGAAGAAGGCGGCGGTGCGCACGATCAGCGATCCCGGCAGCCCCGCGCAGCCCGCCTCCAGCGCCGCCTTGCTGCGGCCATAGGCGTTGAGCGGGCGCGGCGGGTCGCTCTCGACATAGGCGCGCGATGCCGTGCCGTCGAACACCAGATCGCTCGAGACGTTCAGGCAGGCGATGCCCCTGGCCGCGCACGCCTCGGCCAGCGCCACCGCCCCCGTCGCGTTGACGCGATGGCAGGCCGCCTCCTCGCGCTCGGCATCGTCCACCCGCACCCAGCCGGCGGCGTTGACCACGCCCCAGGGCTGCAGCGCGGCGAGCGTGTCCGCCAGCGTGGCGGGGCGTTCCAGATCGAGCGTGTCGCGGCCGACGAGCCGATGGCGGATACCGCGGGCCAGGCATCCCCGCGCCAACGCCCTTCCCAGCGTGCCGGTCGCGCCACAGATGAGCAGGGTCGGCTCCGTGCCGTCCGCCCTGGTTTGCGCCGCGCCCGCCGGTCGCGCCAGCGGCCGATAGATCAGGCGGTCCGGCCGCCGCCACCAGCCGGGCTCGGCGGTGACGGGATGGCGCGGCGCTCCGCCGGGCAGCCCGCGCCATAGGGTGGCCAGCGCGGTCGGACGCGGCGCGCCGGTGCTCGCGTCGAACACGCCGGGTTCGTAGGTCCCCCCGCCGGTCAACAGCGTGTTCCAGCCATGGCTGCCGAGCAGCGACCAGGCGGTCACCGCGCGCACATCGACGCCCTCGGCGCGCAGCGCCGTCGCGGCATCCCAGCCTTCCGCGACCCAGCGCAGTTGTTCCTCGCGCGTCGAACCGTTGTGCAACTCGGTCAGCGCCAGCGGCACCGCGTAGCGCTGCCACGCCTCGCGCAGCGCGCCGGCCACGCCGGCGGGTGGTGGATCGAGCACCCGAACGGCCTCCACATCCGCATAGGCGGTACGCCCATTGCCGCCGTGCGTCTGCGGCGGATAATGCTGGAGCCGGTGATCGAGGAAGCGATCGCTCGTGAGATAATGGTTCACCCCGACGATGTCGGGCGGGCAAGGATCGTCGGCGATGGCGCGCAGCCGGTCGCCCAACCCGAAGCGATCGAGCCGCTCCCACAGCGGGTGCGCGCGCGTCACCCGTCCGAACAGCAGGTCCCATCCCGCCCAACGGCGCAGATTGTCGAACGCCGCCTGGCCAGCCAGGGGCGCGGTGGCGTAGGTACGGCCGAGATCGTCGGTCTGGATCAGGCGCGACGCCGGATTGACCCGCCGCACGGCGCGCATCGCCAGCCGCGTACCGTCCACCTGGTTGAGCAGCGCCCGCCAGAAGCCGGGCTCGCTGCGACCGTGGGGGTACCAATGCCCGTACAGAGCCGAAAACCGGGCCGTCGTCAGCGGTTCGTTGATCGGCGTCCACTCCTCGATCCAGGGATATCGCGCGGCGACCTGGCCGGCATAGCGCCCCAGCTTCGCGGCGAACGCGTCGTCCAGCAGGTCGGTATGGCGCGGGCCGCTGCCGTGATGGACCAGCCCGGCGATGGTCCGGATGCCGAGCTCCCGGAGCCGCCGGAGGCGTTCGTCGCACCACCGCCAGTCGGGCCGGTCGGGATCGGCAGGCGCCACCCGCTCCCACACGATCGGATAGCGGACGGCGGCGAGACCCAAGCCGGCGAACAGGTCGAGATCGTCCGCCCGGTCCTGATGACCGCTCAAGCGGCACTGATCGACATAGCTGCCGCCGACGCGGTTGACGGTGCATTCCGGACCGCCCCAGAGTTCCATTTCTGTCATCCCCGCATCATGCTCCCCGAGGACGGTGCTGATCCATGTTGTAGATCAACCGCTTGCCGGAACAAGACGGTGATGCTTCTGTTTTCCTTTCTGAGCAATGATGAAGAGGGACAGAGTGAAAGATCAGCTGCCGACATCGGTCGATCCGCGTTTCCCCACTCAACGCCGCGACCGTCCGACCCTGATCTGTTTCAGCCATCTGCGCTGGGCTTTCGTGTTCCAGCGGCCGCAGCACCTGATGACGCGGTTCGCCCTCGCCAACGACGTGATCTTCTGGGAGGAGCCCGAGTTCCGGGCGGGACTGGGAGAGGCGCGTCTGCGCCGGCACGTCTGCCCTCACAGCGGCGTCGTGGTGCTGACGCCGGAGTTGGACGAGCGGTTGCGCGGGTGCGAGGACGAGACGCTGGCCCGGCTGCTCGACGAAGCGACGGCAGCCGTGCGGGGAACGCTGGTCCGCTGGTATTACACGCCGATGATGCTGTCATGGTCGGACCATCTGCGCGCCGATTGCATCGTCTACGACTGCATGGACGAGCTGTCGGCCTTCAAGAATGCGCCGCCCGAGCTGCTCGCGCACGAGCAGCGGCTGATCGAGCGCGCCGATCTCGTCTTCACCGGCGGCACCAGCCTGTATGAGGCGAAGCGCCGTCGTCATTCCAACGTCCATGCCTTTCCGTCGAGCATCGACGCCGCCCACTTCGCGCGCGCGCGAGGCGCCGTGAACGCACCCGCCGACCAGGCGGCGATCCCCGGCCCGCGGCTAGGCTTCGCCGGCGTGGTCGACGAGCGGATGGATCTGGCGCTCCTCGCCGAGCTGGCCGATGCGCGGCCCGGATGGTCGATCGTCGTGATCGGTCCGGTGGTGAAGATCGGCGAGGACGAATTGCCGCACCGCGCCAACATCCACTATCTCGGCGGTCGGCCCTATGCGGCGCTGCCCGACTATATGGCCGGCTGGGACGTCGCGCTGATGCCGTTCGCGATGAACGAGGCGACGCGCTTCATCAGCCCGACCAAGACGCCGGAATATCTGGCCGCCGGCTGCCCGGTGGTGTCCACCCCGGTCATCGACGTGGTGCGGCATTACGGCGAGCTCGACGCGGTCATGATCGCCGATACCGCCGACGCGTTCGTGGCCGCCTGCGAACGGGCGCTCGACATGCGTCGTGAAGGCCTCGCCTGGCGGGGCGCGGCCGACGCGCAGCTGGCGCGGGGATCGTGGAACAGCACGGCGCTGGAGATGGCGGCGCTGGTCGACGCCGCGATCGCCGGGCGGGGCCGCCACGAACGCGTCGTGTCGCCCACCAGCTGGCCTCCGGTGCGCGATCGCTATGACGTGATGGTGGTCGGCGCGGGCTTCGCCGGCGCGGTGATGGCCGAGCGGCTGGCGTCCGACGGGAACAAGCGCGTGCTGGTCGTCGACCGACGGCCCCATATCGCGGGCAACGCCTACGACCATCACGACGCGGCGGGCATCCTCATCCACCAATATGGGCCGCACATTTTCCACACCAATTCGGCCGATATTTTCGATTACCTGTCCCGCTTCACCGAATGGCGTCCTTACGAGCATCGCGTGCTGGCCGATGTGGCGGGGCTGCGAGTGCCGATGCCGATCAACCGCACGACGCTGAACGCGCTGTACGGGCTCGACCTGGAGACGGAGGCGCAAGTCGAAGCCTTCCTCGCCGCCCGCGCCGAACCGGTCGACCCGATCCGCACCTCGGCCGACGTGGTCATCTCCCAGGTCGGCCGCGACCTCTACGAGACGTTCTTCCAGGGCTATACCCGCAAGCAATGGGGCATGGACCCGTCGGAGCTCGACAAGTCGGTCACGGCGCGCGTGCCGACGCGCACGAATGCCGACGACCGCTACTTCACCGACCGCTTTCAGGCGATGCCGCGCGACGGGTTCACGCGCATGTTCGAGCGCATGCTCGATCACCCCAACATCGATCTGCTGCTGGGGGTCGACTATGCCGACGTGCGGGACGCCTATCCGCACGATCATCTCGTCTTCACCGGGCCGATCGACGAGTATTTCGACCATCGTTACGGCCGGCTGCCCTATCGCTCGCTCCGCTTCGAGCACCGGACACTGGCTGAGGAGTGGCACCAGCCGGTCGCGGTGGTGAATTATCCCGATGAGGCCACCGCCTTCACGCGAGTGACCGAGTACAAGCACCTGACCGGACAAACCGCGCCCCGCACCAGCGTCACCTACGAGTTTCCGAGCGCGACGGGCGATCCCTATTACCCGATCCCGCGCGACGAGAACCAGGCGTTGTACAAACGCTACGAGGCGCTGGCGCTCGCCGAGCCGGACGTGAGCTTCGTGGGCAGGCTGGCCACCTACCGCTACTACAACATGGACCAGGTGGTCGGTCAGGCGCTCGCAACCTATCGACGATTGTCCGACAGCTTGCGGACGGAGCGGCCGGCGGTCACCGCCGCGATGCCGGCGCGACGAGCGACGGCCTGACGGTCGGCGTCCGCCGCCGGCCGCTGGTTTCCGGCATTGGATCGGCAGGTAATCTCCGGGCGAAGCGTCGAGACAGCAATTGTGCTGTCCAGTCGGTTGGTTGATCGGCCGCGTAGACCTAATTCAACGAGTGAATGCTGGTATATATCGTGAGGCCCGCAACGAAGTCGTTAACCTGCCGTTAAGCATCTTCTCGATGGATCCACGTAATTATCAGGATAGGAACTATTTTAACTTTTGTCCGTTAAGTTGTCCTAAGCGCGAGAGGTATTCTCATGACGCGATGGTCAACATTGCTGTTCCTTGGTGCTGGTCTTGCGATCGCCGTACCATCAACTGCCACGCCTTACGGGCCCGATCGGTCGTTAGCCGCGACGGCCGGCGAGTTCGGCATCACGGCATTGGACGATGGTGCGCTCGATGCGCAAACCGCACGAGCCCTGCCGGTCACCAGGACGTCCAAAAGCATGACCGATCAGTACAGCCAAACGCTGTTGCAGGATGTCGGACAGGATAGTCGCATCGCGCTCGACAATTGGTGGGCACAGACCGGTGCCGCCCTCATCGTCAACAACATCCTGCAGCAATGATCCACGGCAGGTCCACGGCCTGTGCGGACCCGTATCAGGCCAGGAAAAACTGGCGCGTTCGGCCTTCAAGCTTCCTGGATCCTGAGCGATTACCCCTGAACCGCTGAGAACCGTATCGGGCTTGATCGATCCTTAGGATTGGCCAGCTCAAACTCCAGATCGTCGGACGTGCGCATCAGGCTGACCAGGATGAGCCGGATCAGGTCCGGCTGTCGGCTTACGCCCATCTTCGAGAACACCGAGCGCAGATAGCCTTTGGCGGTCTCGCTCTTCAGCCGCATGCTGGTCGTGGCCTCCTGCAGGGTGCGTCCCGAGGCAAGCTGATAAGCGAGTTCCGTCTCGACGCGCGTCAGCCCGTAGGCGCGGCACACCGCGGCTGTCAGGTCCTTGATGTCCATGTCGGGATCGACCGCGAAGACGATCGCGCCGACCTCGCCTTGCTCGGTGGTGGTGAACGGCGAGGGGACGATGGAGATCGTGAGCGGCGCGGCACCCTCGCGCTCGACGATCAGCAGCGGCAGGGTCTTGTTGTCGCCGCCGGCATCGATGACGTGATCCAGCGCCGCTTCCAGCGCCACGTTGTCGGCACGGCCGCTCGCGTGCAGCCGCCGCCGGTGCTCATACAGGCCATCGCGCTTTTCCAGCAGCCCGCGCCCGGCGGTGTTGGCGAAGGCGAGCTCGCCGGCCTTGGTCACCAGGAAAATGGCCAGACCGACACGGTCGAGCGCCGTCCGCAGGATCTCGACGTCCCGCCGGTACAGCCGGTCCTGCTGCCATAAGCGGAAATAGCCGATCGCGAAGGGCCTGCGCGCGAGATACGCGGCTTCGGCGACCGCCCGCGCCTCGTCGTCGAGCGTCGCGAAGAACACCGTTATCACCAGCCGGCTGTGGCCGGGCACCTGTCGCACCGGCATCGCGATGCCGTGATACGCGCCCGGCTCCAGCCCGCCCATCACCCAGATGTGATGGTCGGGATGATCATGTCGCCAGTCCAGCGATCCGGCCAGCAGCAGGCCGATCGTGATCTGCGCCAGTTCGTCGCCGTCCGCGTAGAGCACCTCTGCCGGACGCCCGGTGGGATGAAGCGTGAGGACGGATCCCGTGCCGCCCAGCGCTCCGACGACCTCCGCCATCACCCGCGCCAGCTCCTGCGCCGGCGTGAGCCCCTCGCCCGGATGCAGGTGGGAAAACCGTCTGTCGAGCATCGGCGATCGCTAACCCATTGCGGCCGGGATAAATAGTCCCCGACTGCACGACCCGACGCGGGTTGGTCGAACAGCGCCGGTTCAGCCCCGGACATGCAGGGTGCGGTCGAACAGCGTGAACAGCTCCGCCCATCCCCGTTCGGCCTGAACCTGATCGTACACCGCGAAATCCGGCTTCATCCAGCCGTGCGCGGCGGGATAGGTCTCGGCGCGGTAAGGCACACCGGCGGCATCGAGCGCGGCCTCGAACCGGGCCGCCATGTCGGGCGGATAGCTGGCGTCGTCCTGCGCGGCGGCGATATACAGCTCGGCCTGTAGCCTGGGCGCCAGCAGGTGCGGGCTGGTGGGGGCGTCGGTCGCCAGCCGGCCGCCATGGAAGCTCGCCACCGCGGCGAACCGGTCCGGATAGGTGCCTGCCGCCGCGATCGCCATGCCACCGCCCATGCAGAAGCCGACCGCTCCCACCCGATCGCCGGCGACGTCATCGCGGCCGTCCAGATACGCGAGGAACGCCGCCGTGTCCGCGGCCGCCTTGTCGTTGCCCGTCGTGGCGATCAGTGGCCCCAGCGTTGCGCGGAAATCGCCCGCGAACACCTCCTTGGGCACGAACGGGCCATAGGGGCCGTGCCGGTAGAACAGGTCGGGCAGCAGCGCGACATAGCCGCCGTCGGCCAGCCGCTGCGCCATGTCGATCACCGCCGGCCGGATGCCGCCCGCATCCATGTACAGGATCACCCCCGGCCACGGCCCCTGCCCGCTCGATGGCGTGAACAGGTGGGTCGGGCATTCTCCGTCGGCAGTCCGGATGATCGGTCGTTCATGCGCCATGACGGGCTCCTTCGAGACGGACGGAAACGCGCCGGTGTCGGTCGGCGACATGGCCAAACCTCGCCATCAAGCTTCCCGGACGCCGGTCGCCGCCGCTCGCGGCAAGTGGCGTGGCTGAACGATCGCAACGACCCGCGCGGGGCCGGCTGCAAGAGCGGCATCGGTCAGGATCGGCCGGCCCGGGCGAGCGAAGCGCGGTCAAACCGTGGGGAGGCGGGCATCGCCCGTGAGCGTCTCGAGCGAGGCGGCCCGATCGGCCTCGGCGTCGAGCACGGCGTCGCGCTCGTCGAGCCGGCGACGGATGTCGGCATGCCGCTCGGCATTGAGCGAGTAGCCGATCATGCAGACCGCGCCGAGCAGGACGAACGAGATCGGGCCGACCAGATAGACCAGCTCCAGCCGATGGATCGCCGCGGGCGTATTGACCGCGCCCTCCTTCGCCACATAGCCGACGTGCGCCAGGACGGAGAAGGACAGGCCGATCGACAGGGCGCCGGTGATCTTGTTGGTCATCGTCGTCATCGCATAGAGCAGCCCGGCGCACTCGCGTCCGCGCTCGAGCCGGACCTCGTCGGCGATGTCGGCGGTCATCGCCCGGGTGGTCGCGGTGAAGCTGGAGGCGAAGAACCCCGCCAGGAACAGCATCAGGCCGAACGCGGCCATGTTGCCGCGCGGCAGCAGCATGAAGCTGACCTGCACCAGGGAAAAGCCGATGCAGCCCACGATCAGCGCGCGGTGCTTGGACAGGCGCACGGCCAGCTTCGCCATCGCCGGCGCGCCGGCGATGCCAGCGATGATGTACGCGCCCAGCAACATGCTCGCCTGGGCGGTGGTGAAGCCGCGGCTGGCGGTGAAGAAGAACAGATAGGTCGCCGCCATCCAGCCCGGCCCGAGCGAGACGCACAGATCGGCGAGCAGCAGGCGCGCGAACGACGGCCGGGCGAGCAGCGCGGCATAGTCCCGGAACCGGAAACGGTGCGTGCCGGCATCCGGCGCGATCCGCTCGGGCGTGCGCCACAGCATGATCCCGACCGCGATCGGCGTCGCCGCCAGCACGAACCAGCCCATCGCCGGGACGGCGCCGGCGTCGGCATGGTGCGCCGAGTTGACGACGGTGATGACGATGATCGCCGCCGCCCCGATCACGCTGACCGCGGTGACCAGACCGAACAGGCGAGAGCGCTGGTCGTAGCGCGGCGCCAGCGTCGACGCCCAGGCGAGGTGCGCGACCGTCAGGACCGACATGCCGAGATACAGCACCAGCAGCCAGCCGATCAGGTAACCCTGGGTGATGCCGGGATCGGCGAGGAAGACGAAGCTGACGCCCAGCATCAGCAGCGGCACCCCGGCGATGATCCATGGCCGGTAACGACCGATCCGCGTCCGCGTCGCGTCCATCATCCAGCCCAGCAGCCCCTCCACCGGAATGTCGATCATCCGCACGGCGAAGAAGGCGCCGCCGACCAGGGCCAGGTTGAGCCCGAGATGGCCGGCGATGTGGCGGGGCAGGTAGACGCTCACCGCCAGCAGCACGGCCGCCACGGGCAGGCCGGTCAGCGCGAAGGCGAACCGCGTCGGAAACGTCAGCGCCACCGATGGTCGCCTCGGCGTCGTCGCCGCGGACGGGGTGGATGCCGAGGCGCGGCCCGTGCCGGCCAGAGAAAGCGAACGACCGCTCATAGCTCATCCTCTCGTGACCGGCCGTTGCCGGTTCGTTGAGGACAGGCTGGAACCCCGGCCGTCGAAAGTCCAGCCCAAGTGACGGTTCGGGCCGGAATTATTCCATACCGGACAATCGAAACCGGTCAGGATGACCGCGGCCGCGCCGGTCAGGACAGGGTAGCGAGCGCCTCGCGGCGGAAGGGTTGCAGTTCGTCGCTGCGCCCCGCCTTCACCTTGCTGGCCCAGAGCGGGTCCTGGAGCAGCGCGCGGCCGACGCCGACCAGGTCGAAGTCGCCGCGATCGAGCCGGCGCAGCAGCTCGTCGAGCGACGCGGGGTCCGACGTCTCGCCGCCGAACGCGGCGATGAAGTCGCCCGACAGGCCGACCGAGCCGACGGTGATGGTCGGTCGCCCCGTCAGCCGCTTCGCCCAGCCGGCGAAGTTGAGGTCCGACCCGTCGTCCGGAAACTCGGGCTCCCAGAAGCGACGCTGCGAGCAATGGAGGATGTCGGCGCCGGCGTCGATCAGCGCGCCCAGCCAGGCCTGCATCTCGTCGGGCGTATGCGCCAGGCGGACGGCATAGTCCTGCTGCTTCCACTGGCTCAGCCGGATGATGATCGGATAGTCGGGCCCGACCGCCTCGCGCACCGCCGCGAGGATGGCGGCGGCGAAGCGCGACCGCTCGACCAGCGACGGGCCGCCATAGGGGTCGTCGCGCTCGTTGGTGCCTTCCCAGAAGAACTGGTCGATCAGATAGCCGTGCGCGCCGTGCAGTTCCACCGCATCGAAGCCGAGCCGCTGCGCGTCGGCGGCGGCGCGGGCGAAGGCCGCGATCGCGTCGGCGACCTCGTGGTCCGCCATCGGATCGCCGAACGCCTTGCCCGGGCGCGAGAGGCCGGACGGGCTGTCATAGGGGCCGGGCGGCGACCAGCTCTCGTGGCGGGTCTTCACGCCACCGACGTGCCAGAGCTGCGGCGCCATGACCCCGCCGGCCGCGTGGACCTCGTCGATGACGCGGCCCCAGCCGGCCAGCTCCGCCTGCCCATGGAAGCGCGGCACGTCGGGATCGTTGAGCGACGCCGGACGATCGACCCCCGTCCCCTCCGACACGATCAGCCCGACATCCGCCGCGGCGCGCCGGCGGTAATAGGCGGCGACCTCGTCGGTCGGCACGCCGCCGGGCGAATGCGAGCGCGTCATCGGCGCCATCACGATCCGGTTGGCGAGCTGCAGCGACTTGTAGCTGAACGGCGTGAACAGGTCGGTCATGGGCACTCCACTGATGATCGGTCGTGCGCATGGCGAGGCGCGCCGGCGGTGGCAAGGTCGGGGCCTGGGCGACGCGGCCAAGCCGTGTCGTCGGGCCGAGCGCGTGCATCGCGGGCGCAGCTGCCGCTGCACCCGGGTGCGTCACGCCGCGAACTGGTTCATCGTGTTGTGGGCGCCGCCCGCCTTCAGCGCCGCCTCGCCCGCGAAATACTCCTTGTGGTCGTCGCCCATGTCGGAGCCGGACATGTTCTGGTGCTTCACGCAGGCGATCCCCTCGCGGATCTCCTTGCGCTGGACACCCTTGACGTAGCCGAGCATGCCCGCCTCGCCGAAATACTCCTTGGCGAGATTGTCGGTGGACAACGCCGCGGTGTGATAGGTCGGCAGCGTGATGAGGTGATGGAAGATGCCGGCTCGCGCGGCGGCGTCCTTCTGGAAGGTGCGGATGCGCTCGTCCGCCTCGCGGCCCAGCGCCGTCTCGTCGTAATCGGCGCTCATCAGCCGGGCGCGGTCATAGCCGGCGACGTCGCGGCCCTGCTCGGCCCAGGCGTCGAACACCTGCTGGCGGAAGTTGAGCGTCCAGTTGAAGCTCGGCGAATTGTTGTAGACCAGCTTGGCGTTGGGCACCGCCGCGCGGATGCGGTCCACCATCGCGGCGATCTGCTCGATGTGCGGCTTCTCGGTCTCGATCCACAGCAGGTCGGCGCCGTTCCGGAGCGACGTGATGCAGTCCAGCACGCAGCGGTCGGCGCCCGTGCCTTCGCGGAACTGGAACAGGTTGGACGGCAGGCGCTTGGGGCGCACCAGCCTGCCGTCGCGCTCGATCACCACGTCCCCGCGCAGCGACGCGAAGTCGGTCACCTCCTCGCAGTCGAGGAACGCATTATACTGGTCGCCGAGATCGCCCGCTTCTTTGGAGTAGGCGATCTGCTTGGTGAGGCCGGCGCCGAGCGAATCGGTGCGGGTGACGATCACGCCGTCGTCGACGCCCAGCTCAAGAAAGGCGTAGCGGCAGGCGCGCACCTTGGCGAGGAAGTCCTCGTGCGGGACGGTGACCTTGCCGTCCTGGTGCCCGCACTGCTTCTCGTCGGAGACCTGGTTCTCGATCTGGAGCGCGCAGGCGCCCGCCTCGATCATCTTCTTGGCGAGCAGGTAGGTCGCCTCGGCGTTGCCGAAGCCCGCGTCGATGTCGGCAATTACGGGGACAACGTGCGTCTCATAGCCCTCGATCGCGTTAGCCAGCCGCTGCGCCTCCACCGCGTTGCCGCTCTCGCGCGCCTTGTCGAGGTCGCGGAACATCATGCCCAGCTCACGCGCATCGGCCTGCTTCAGGAAGGTGTATAGCTCCTCGATCAGCGCCGGCACGCTGGTCTTCTCGTGCATCGACTGATCGGGCAGCGGGCCGAACTCGGACCGGAGCGCGGCCACCATCCAGCCGGAGAGATACAGGTACCGCCCCTTGGTGGAGCCGAAATGCTTCTTGATGCTGATCAGCTTCTGCTGGCCGATGAAGCCGTGCCAGCACCCCAGCGACTGGGTGTAGGCGGCCGGATCGGCATCATAGGCGGCCATGTCGCGGCGCATCAGCCCGGCGGTGTAGCGGGCGATGTCGAGGCCGGTGCGGAAACGGTTCTGCAGCTGCATCCGCGCAACCGACTCGGCGTCGATCCCGTCCCAGGCGCCCTGGTGGCGGCCGATCAGCTGGCCGACCTTGGCGATGCTGTCCTGATAGGTCACGGTGTCAATCCTTGCTGCAGGAGGATCGGGGACGAAATGACCGCCGGCGGGCCGAAGCCGCACCGGCGGTCACCTTCCCTCCCCAGGAAAGGGGGATCGCGTTCAGCCGAGACGGCCGAGGCGGTGGTAGAGGCTGGAGAACTTGGCGGAGCGGGGATCATCGGCGATCTGCTTGACGTAGCTCGCCACGGCTTCCTTCATCAGGCCGAAATCCTCGGTGGTGAAGACCGGGCGGCTGCGCGGCGGTTCGCGTGTCTCGGTGTGCATGACTTTGCTCCTTGCTCGCCTGCGCGGCGTCGGGATCGTCCTACGTCGTCGCCTCGCCGCCCGTCACGCGCGGAAGATGCTTAATCGTGTCGTGCGGTAGCACGTACTTGTGTATTCCGGCGATATTGTGAATATCTTTACAGTGGAATAGCGGATGAAGGAAAAGCTCCTCGCGGGACATGCCGTCCGGCGTCTGCGGCGGCGGGTGGGGCTGACCCAGGCGGCGATGGCTGAAATGCTGGAGGTTTCGCCCAGTTATCTCAACCTGATCGAGCGTGACCAGCGCGCGCTGCCGGCGCGCCTGCTGGTCACGCTCGCCGAGCGGTTCGACTTCGATCCGCGCGCCTTGGCGGCGGGCGAGCCGGGCGGCGGGGCGGAGGCGCTCCGCCGTCGGCTCGCCGACCCGCTGTTCGCCGACCTGGAGATCGACCGGCACGAAGTCGCCGAGTGGCTCGCCGCCGCGCCCGGCGGGGCGGAGGCGTTCGCGCGCGCCTTTGACCGCGCCGGCACCCCCGGCGCGGCCGGTGCCGGCGACCCGATGACGGTAGCGCGCCGTGAGATCGAGCGGTGGCGGAACCATTTCCCCGATCTCGATGCCGCCGCCGAGGCGCTGGCCGACGAGCTGCGGCTGGTCGGCGCCGACCTGTTCGGTGCGCTGGTCGACCGGCTGCGCGTCCGCCACGGCATCTCGCTGCGCATTCTGCCGGTCGACGTGCTCGCGGGCGTCCTGCGCCGCCTCGACCTTCACGCCCGCCAGTTGCAGGTCAGCGAGATGCTGGACGCGGCCGGGCGCACCTTCGCGCTCGCCTTCCAGATCGCGCAGTTGGAGGCGCGCGGGGAGGTTGATGCGCTCGCGCGCGGCGGCGGCTTCGCCGATCGCACCGCCGAGCGGCTGTTCCGCCGCCACCTGCACGGCTATTTCGCGGCCGCGGCGATGATGCCCTATGCCCGTTTCCTGCGCGCGTGCGAGACGACGGGGTATGACGTCGACGTGCTCCAGCGACGCTTCGGCGCGAGCTTCGAGCAGGTCGCGCACCGGATGACCACGCTCGGGCGCGTCGGTGCGCGCGGCCTCGGCTTCTTCATGATCCGGGTCGACCGCGCCGGACAATGCTCCAAGCGGTTCGCGGGGGCGAGCGGGGCGATGCTGATCGAGGCGGAAGGGCGCTGCCCCTTGTGGCGGCTGCACCACGCGTTCGACCGGCCCGCGGGCGAAGCGTTGCAGCTGCTGGAGCTGGAGGACGGGTCGCGCTGGTTCACCCAGGCGCGGGTCGTCCAGGCGTCGGGCGCGCCCGCCGGCGGATCGCGGGCGGACGTGGCGGCCGAGTTCGCGATCGGGATCGGCGTGCCGGCGGATCAGGCGCGCGCGATCGCCGCCGCGCGGGGGATCGATCTCGGCGGCGCGGCGACGCCGGTCGGGCTCGGCTGCGCGGCGTGCCTGCGCGAGGAGTGTCCCCAACGCTCGGCCGCGCCCGCGGGTCGCGCCCTGCTGGTCAACGATCGCGAGCGCGGGGCCTCGGCGTTCGCGTTTGCGGGGAGCTGAGCCGGTGCGCCGTTGGATCGGCCCGGAACCCCGCGACAGCCGGCGCATTGCCCGCCCGTGACGACGGCCGCCGCCTTGTCAGGCCCCTTGCCGGGCTCCTTACCAGCCTCGTCGCCGGGCTCGCGCCAGCCCTACACGGCGGCGACCGTCGCGCTCGACCGCGCCAAGCTGGACGTGGCCGAGCCGACCGCCGCCACCCCGGCGGACTGGCGCGGGGCGACCGACGCGGCGGTCCGGCGGTTGCTGGGCAAGGCTATCGCGCGACGCTGGCCCAGACGATCCTGGCGGCCTGATCGACAAGGCCAATGCGGTGCCGCCGCAGGGGAGCTGCAGGCGACCGCCGCCGCGGCACGCGGCACCTTGGCGGGCGAAGGCGTGAACCAGGATGCGAGCCTGCCCGAGGCGGTGCGGCAGCTGACCGATGCCGCGCGCTCGATCCGCTCGCTCGCCGACTATCTCGGGCCGCCACCCCGACGCGCTGCTGCGCGGCAAGGCAAAGGAAAAATGATGCGGGTCCGCGCCCTGCTGGGTCTGCCGTTGGCGTTCGGGCGGTCACCGCCTGCGGGTGGAGCCCTGCCACCACCTTTCTGGCGATCGATCCGGCGCCGGCCGCCACGGCTGCCGCAGACTATCGCGGGCCACCCGTGCGCGTGCCGTTCCTGCCCGTGCCCGTCACGCTTGACCGGCCGGAGTTCGCGCGAGGTGGCCGGCACGATCGCCGTGTCGGATTTCGACCGCTGGGCGGCGCCGCTCGGTCGGCTCGCGCGCGACGCGCTGATCGGCGACCTGCAGGTGCGGCTGCCCGCGGGCGCGGTGCTGCCGCCCGACGCCGGCCCGGCCGTGCCGGAGGTCCGCGTCGAGGCGACGGTGACGCGCTTCCACGCGGAGGGCGGCGAGGCGGTGATGGACGTGAGCTGGCGGCTGGTGCACCCCGGCGGGACGGCCGCGCCGGTCCCGGTCACGCTGCGCGCGCCGTTGACCGCCGACACGCCGGTCGCGCAGGCGGCGGCGTGGAGCACGCTGCTCGGACCGCTGGCGGACCGGATCGCGCTGGCGATCGGGCGGCAAGGCTGATCGCGCCGCGGCTGATGTGATTCCGTCGTCATGCCGGCATCGACGGCAATTCGAGCCGACGCCGCGAGGCTGAGCAGAGGGCGAGGACGAACGTGGATGCCGGCACGAGGCCGGCATGACGGCTTAGGGTTATCGCGATCGCAGGTGTTTGCCGCCATATTGCTGGCCGATATAGCTGCCCATCCGGTGCATGTCGGCCGAAGCGGCCATCGCCGTTTCCGCGCAGCAGGAGAGCGGGCCGGCGCGGGCCTCCACCTTGCGGCACAGCTCCTCGATGTCGGCGCGACTCAGGATGTTGCGCTCGCGCAGCAGGCACAACAGGCTCTGCAGGATAATCAGGCTCTCCTCGCCGGTGCCGGCGGCCGGAGGCGCGATGGTGGCCATCGTCTTCCTCTCCTCTCTCTTCGGGAGGAAACTACGCCGATTCCGCCGCTTGGCAAGAGCGGTTCAGCGCAGACCACCGCCGAGCGAACGGTACAGTTCCACCAGGTTGGCCGCGCGCGCCTGCCGGGTGGTGACCAGCTGCTGATCGGCCGCATAGGCCGTGCGCTGCGCGTCGAGCGCGGTGAGGAACGAATCGACGCCGGAGCGGTAGCGCGCGTCCGCCAGCCGCGCCGCGATCTCCGCGGAGCGGGCCCGGATCGTCTGCGCGTCGATCTGCCGGTCGATCGTGCCGCGCTGCGCCAGCGCATCGGCGACCTCGCGGAAGGCGACCTGCACCGTGCGCTCATAGGTGGCGAGCGCCGCCTGCCGGTCGGCCTCCGCCAGCCGGATATTGCCGGAGATGCGCCCCCCGTCGAAGATCGGCAGCGTCGCCGCCGGCGCGCCGGTATAGGTGAAGCTGCCGCCCGCGAAGAGGCCGGAGAGCGCGGCCGAGATCGTGCCCACCGTCGCCGTCAGCGAGATCGTCGGGAAGCGTGCCGCCCGCGCCGCGCCGATATCGGCGTGCTCGGCGATCAGCTGGTGCTCGGCGTCGAGCACGTCGGGACGGCGAAGCAGCACGGCGGACGAGAGACCGGGCGGCAGCTGCGCCAGGGTCGCCTGCCCCTCGCCCAGGCCGGTCGGCAGCTGCGGCGTTGCGACCGGCGCGCCGACCAGCAGGTCGAGCGCGTTCCTGTCCTGCGCGACGCGCGTTTCCAGCACCGCGATGTCGTTGAGCGCAGCCTGGTAATTGGTGTCGGCCTGGCGCGCCTCCAGCTCGGAGGCAACGCCGATGCGGAACTGCGCCTCGGTCAGCGTGCGGGTCTGGCCGAACGTCTGCAGCGTCGAGCGGGACAGCTGGAGCTGATCCTGATCGGCGGCGAGCTGCAGCCAGGCGGTCGCGATCTCGGCGATCAGGCTGATGCGGGTGGAGCGCTGCGCCTCCTCGCTGGCGAAATATCGCTCCTGCGCGGCGCGGGTGAGATTGCGGACGCGCCCGAACAGGTCGAGCTCGAAGTTCGAGAAACCTGCAGTAAGCGAGTAATATTGCAGGTTGCCGGCATCGGTGCCGACGCCGGTGCCCGTGCCGGTGGTCCCGCCCGTGGCCGCGCCGGGGCCAGCCGTCGCGCCGGTCGCGCTCACGGGATTGTTGGTATAGGTCGCCGACGCGCTCAGGCCGGTGGTGGGGACCAGATCGGCGCGCTGGATGCGGTAGCGGGCGCGGGCCTGGAGGACGTTGGCGGCGGCGAGGCGCAGGTCGCGGTTGTTCTCCAGCCCCGCCGCGATCACCTCGCGCAGCCGCGGGTCGGTGAAGAAATCGCGCCAGCCGATCGCGGTCACGTCCGGCGCGTCGGTGACGGCGGGCGGGTAGACGCCGCCCTGCGGCAACGCCGGCGGCACCTCGCCCGTCGGACGGTCGTAATCAGGGGCGAAGTTGCAGCCGGCGAGCAGGAGCGCGGCCGCGAGCGGGAGGGTGCGGGCCATCATGCCGCCTTCCCCGCCGGGGCGCCTTCGGACGCAGGCTCACCCGCGGGCTTGCCGCGCTGTCCGAACAGCCCGACGACCAGCACGAAGAACAGCGGCACGAAGAAGATCGCCAGCACCGTCGCCGAGAGCATGCCGCCGATCACCGCGCGCCCGATCGCGTTCTGCCCCCCCGCACCCGCCCCGGTGGCGATCGCGAGCGGGAAGACGCCGAAGATGAAGGCGAGGCTGGTCATCAGGATCGGGCGCAGCCGGAGCTTCGCCGCCGCCACCGCCGCCTCGAACGGCGCCATGCCCTCGCGGATGCGCTCCTCCGCGAACTCGACGATCAGGATCGCGTTCTTGGCGGAGACGCCGATCGTGGTGATGAGCCCGACCTGCAGGTAGATGTCGTTGTTCAGCCCGGTCAGCGTCGCCGCCAGCACCGCGCCGACTACGCCGAGCGGCACCACCAGCATGACCGAGATCGGGATCGACCAGCTCTCGTACAGCGCCGCCAGGCACAGGAAGACGATCAGCAGCGACAGCCCGAACAGCGCCGGCGCCTGGCCGCCCGACAGCTTCTCCTCGTAGGAAAGGCCGGTCCACTCCAGCGATGTGCCGGGCGGCAGCTTGGCCTGCAGCTCCTGCATCGCCTGGAGCGCGGTGCCGGACGACTGGCCGGGCGCGGGCACGCCGAGCAGCTCCATCGCCGGCTGGCCGTTGTAGCGGGTCAGCTGCACCGGCGCCTGATCCCAGGCCAGCGTGGTGAAGGCGGTGTACGGCGCCATCGCGCCGTTCGCACCGCGGACGTAGAACTTGCCCAGGTCCTCGGGCCGCAGGCGGAAGGGCGCATCGGCCTGAACATAGACGCGCTTCACCCGGCCACGATCGATGAAGTCGTTGATGTACTGCCCGCCCCAGGCGCCGGAGATGATCTGGTTGACCTGGCCGAGATCGAGCCCGAGCGCGCGCGCCTTGTCCTGATCGACGATGATCCTGAGCGCGGGCGCGTCGTCGAGCGAATTGGGCCGCACGCCCGCGACGCGCTTGTCCTGCGCTGCCATGCCCATCAGCTGGTTGCGCGCGGCGACCAGCGCCGCATGGCCGATGCCACCGGTGTCGACCAGCTGCAGGTCGAAGCCCGTCGCATTGCCCAGTTCCTGCACCGCCGGCGGCACGATCGCGAAGATCAGCGCGTCGTGGAACTGCTGGAAGGCGCCGAAGGCGCGGCCGGTGATCGCGAAGGCGCGGTTGTCCTTGCCCTTGCGGTCCGCCCAGTCCTTCAACGGGATAAAGGCGATGCCGCTGTTCTGGCCGACGCCGGCGAAGCTGAACCCGTTGACGGTGAACACGCCGCGGACGTTGCCGCCCTCCTGCTGCAGGAAGTGGTCGCGGACCTGCGTCAGCGCCTTTTCCGTGCGCGACGCCGTCGCCCCGGCCGGCGCCTGCACCACGGCGACCGCGAATCCCTGGTCCTCGTCGGGCAGGAAGCCGGTCGGCAGCCGGTAGAACAGGACCCCGAGCAGCAGCACGATCAGCAGATACACCCCCATCGAGCGCCCGCGCGATCGGGCGACGCGCTGGATGCCGTTCCCGTAGCGCTCGCGGCCGCGCTCGAAGCGCTCGTTGAACCAGCGGAAGAAGCGCGCCAGCGGGCCTTTGCCCTCCGCCTTGGCCGGATCGTGCGGCTTCAGGATGGTGGCGGCGAGCGCCGGGGTGAGGATCAGCGCGACGATGATCGACAGGATCATCGCCGAGACGATGGTGATCGAGAACTGGCGATAGATGACGCCGGTCGACCCGCCGAAGAACGCCATCGGCAGGAACACCGCGGTCAGCACCAGCGCGATGCCGACCAGCGCGCCGGTGATCTCGTCCATCGACTTGCGCGCGGCCTGGCGCGGCGTGAGGTGCTCGGTCGCGATCAGCCGTTCGACATTCTCGACGACGACGATGGCGTCGTCGACCAGCAGGCCGATTGCCAGCACCATGCCGAACAGGGTCAGCGTGTTGATCGAATAGCCCGCGACCGCCAGCACCGCGAAGGTGCCCAGCAGCACGACGGGCACGGCGATGGTGGGAATCAGCGTCGCGCGAAAATTCTGCAGGAACAGGAACATGACCAGGAAGACGAGCACGATCGCTTCGAGGAGCGTCTCCACCACCTGCCGCACCGACAGGCGCACGAAGGGGGTGGTGTCGTAGGGATAGACGACCTTCACGTCGGGCGGGAACTGGCGAGCGATCTCGGCCACCCTGTCCTTGACCAGCTTGACGGTGGTGAGCGCGTTGGCGCCCGGCGCGAGCTTGATGGCCATGCCGGCGGCGGGCTTGCCGTTCCAGAGCGACGAATAGCCGTAATTCTCGGCGCCGAGTTCGACGCGCGCGACATCGCCCAGCCGTACCACCGAGCCGTCGGTGTTGCTCTTCAGCCGGATCGCCGCAAACTCGGCCGGCGTCTGCAGCCGCGACTGGACCGAGACGGTGGCGTTGAGCATCTGACCGGCCGGCGCCGGAAGAGCGCCGATCTGCCCGGCGGATACCTGCGCATTCTGCGCCTGCACCGCGGCCGTCACGTCGGCCAGCGTCAATTGGTAGCCGGTGAGCTTCAGCGGATCGACCCAGATGCGCATCGCGTATTGCGAGCCGAACACCTGTGTATCGCCGACGCCGCTGACCCGGCTGAGCGGGTCCTGGATCTTCGACACGAGGTAATCGGCCATGTCGACGCCGTCGTGGCTGCCGTCGGCCGAGTAGAGGCCGATGACGAGCAGGAAGTTCTGCGTCGCCTTGGCGACCAGCACGCCCTGGCGCTGGACCTCCTGCGGCAGGAGCGGCGTCGCCGATTGTAGCTTGTTCTGCACCTGCACCTGCGCGGTATCGGGATCGGTGCCCTGCTCGAAGGTGAGCGTGATCGTCGCCGTTCCCGCCGCGCTGGACGAGGAGGAGAAATAGCGCAGGTGGTCGATGCCCTTGAGCTGCTGCTCGATGATCTGCGTGGTGGTGCGTTCCAGCGTCTCGGCATCGGCGCCCGGATACGTGGCCGTGATCGCCACCGCGGGGGGCGCGATGGCGGGAAACTGCGCGATCGGCAGCGTGCGGATCGCCAGCGCGCCGGCGATCATCACCAGCGTCGCCAAGACCCAGGCGAAGATCGGGCGCTCGATGAAATAGCGGGACATGGGTGGCTCAGCGCCCCTGCTGCTGGGCAGACGCCGGCGCCGGCTTCGCGCCGAGCGGCTGGGGGTTCACCTGACTGCCGGGGCGCAGCAGCATGCCGCCCTCCACGATCACCCGGTCGCCCGGCTTGACGCCCGCGGTGACGATCCAGTCGTCGCCTTGGGTCCGGACGGTGGTGAGCACGCGCTGCTCCGCCTTGTTGCCCGCGCCCACTACCATCGCCGTGGCGTGGCCGCGATCGTCGCGCCCGACCGCACGCTGCGGGACCAGCAGCGCGCGCGCCTGCGTGCCCTGCGGCAGCACCGCGCGCACGAACATGCCGGGCAGCAGCAGCCCCGCCGGGTTGGGCGCGACCGCGCGGATCGTCTGGGTACCGGTGGTGGGGTCAACCGTCACGTCGGCGAAGCGCAGCGTCGCCTCCTGCGGATAGGCCGAGCCGGATTCGAGCAGCAGGCGCACCCGCGCCGTCCCGCCGCCGGTCACCTGACCCGCCATCATCTGCTCGCGCAGCCGCAGCAGGTCGGCGCTCGGCTGCTGGATGTCGACATAGATCGGGTCCAGCCGCTGGATGGTGGCGAGCGCGTCGGTCTGGGATGCGGTGACCAGCGCGCCGGTGGTGAACACCGAACGGCCGATCCGCCCCGCGATCGGGGCGCGGATGGTGGTGCGCGCCAGGTCGATCTCCGCCGAGCGCAGCGCCGCTATCTGTGCCGCCACGTCGGCACGCGCCTGGGCGGCCGAGGTCTGCGAATTCTCATATTCCTGGCGCGCGATGGCGTTGATCTTGACCAACTCGCCGTAGCGCCGCGCCAGCGCCGCCGACGAGGCGATCGCGGCGCGCGCCCGGGCCAGCGCCGCGCGCGCGCTCGCCACCCGCGCCTGATAGGGGGCGGCATCGATCCGATAAAGCGGCTGGCCGGCGCGCACCATGTCGCCCTCGGTGAACAACCGCGCCTGGATCAGCCCGTCGACCTGCGGCCTGACGTCCGACGTCTCGAATGGTGCGGTGCGGCCGGGTAGCTCGGTCGACAGGCTCACCGGTTGCTCGCGGAGGACGATGAACGACACCGGCGTCGGCGGCGGCGCCGCCGGCTGGTCGCTCTTGCCACCGCATCCCGCCAGCGCAATCAGTAGCGCCGCGACAACAAGGCGCGTTGATATCATACTTGAATCCGCCGGCTGAAAGTGGGAGTGAACGCTCACTCACATATCAAGTAGCGCCGAACCGGGCGGACGGTCAAGCGGCGGAATGGAGCGGAGCGGATGGCCACGGTCGCGATCGAGACGCAGGATGGATTCAGCCGAGCGGAGCAGCGTCGGCGGCGGATCACCGACGCGGCGCGCAAACTATTCGTCCTAAATGGTTTCCACGCGACCGGGATGGCGCAGCTGGCACGCGAATCCGGCGTCGCGATCGGCCAGATCTATCGTGATTTCGACTCCAAGGAAGAAATCGTCGCGGCGCTGGTGACGGCCGATTGCGGGCGGCTGATGATGTATGAGGAGCTGGAGTCGGCGATCCGCGCCGGCGACTCGGGCGCGGTGCGGGCGTGGCTGGGCGACTTCCTCGATCCCGGCGACGAGCGCGACGATGCGCGGCTGTTCGCGGAGATCGTCGCCGAATCGGGGCGCAACCCGCGCATCGCGGCGATCTTCCGCACGCTGCATGACCAGCTGCGCGAGCACCTGCGCGCCGCGCTGGCGCTGCTCGCGCCAGGCCCCGAGCGCGCGGGCCGGCGGGTGGTGGCGGTCGAGGCGCTGATGGCGCTGTCGTTGGGCATGTTCCAGTACGGCTTCATCGCGCCCGAGCGCGACATCGCGCCGGTGCTCCAGGCGCTCACGGCCCTCGTGGATCGTGAGCTGAGGGCACTTGCCGAAGGTTAGCGCCGGGCCCGATCCCGTTTTCCGGACGGGGTGGGAAGCGGCGGCGCGCACAGGACGGCGCGCACCGCGCAACCGGGCGCATGGGCCGACCGCCGTCGCTCCCGGGAGCGACGGCCATTGCTGCATCAGACGCCGTGCTTCAGGCGAGCTTGACGGCCGCGCTCACCTTGCGACGCCGCATCGCGACGCCGACCGCGCCGAAGCCCGCCAGCATCATCGCCCAGCTTGCCGGCTCGGGCACGCCCGCGGCCGTGGGCGCGTTCAGCGTGTAGTTGATGGTGAAGAACCCGGTGTTATCGCCATAGCAGCCAGGCGCGCCGTTATAGCCGCACGCGTCGGTCAGGCCGAGCACCAGCTGGTGCGAGCCGGCACGCCCGGCGGTCGGAATGGTGAACACCTGCGTCACCCCGGTGTTGGTGCTACCGTCGCCGATGAAGAACACCTGATAATTCAGCGGACTCAGGCTGGCAAAATTGGTGCCCACGCCCGCGTTCGTGAAGTCCAGGCCGGTCTGCTGCGTTGCCCGCTGTGCGCTCGACGTGAACACGCCGGCGAGGAATCCCGCATTGGACGCCTTGATGCCCGAGAAGTTCGTCGTGCCGCTGTTGATCTCACCATTGGGATTGCCCACGCCGTCGGCGTCGTTGGGATTACCGCGGCTATTGACGCTGACGTCGGTTGCCACCACGCTGAAGGTGATCGACGTCGCATTGCCGAGGTCGATGACCAGCGGCGCCAAACCGTCTGAGGTGCTGCCGTCGGCCTTGTAGCTTGGCGTCGACGATCACCGTCGTCGCCGCGGCGGGCGCGATCGGTGCGACGAGCGCGAGCGCGCTCCACCGATGAATGGCCTTCATGATACGTCCCCCAACTTCCCCCGGACCCTCGGTCCGACATCCGTTCCGCACGATGACCGCCCAGATCGCTGGAGCGCTATCCCGGCCCGAGCTCCACCCAGGCGGGCGCGTGGTCGCTCGTCTTGTCCTGCCCGCGCACGGCCCGATCGACGCCGGCAGCACGCAGCCGGGGCGCGAGCGACGGGCTGAGCAGCAGGTGATCGAGCCGGAGGCCCGCGTCGCGGCCCCAGGCGTTCCGGAAATAATCCCAGAAGGTGTAGACCCGCTCGCCGGGATGCAGCGCGCGGATCGCGTCGGTCCAGCCCTGCGCGAGCAGCCGGGCGTAGCGTTCGCGGACCTCGGGGGCGAACAGCGCGTCGTCCTTCCAGCGCTCGGGCTTGTAGACGTCGAGGTCGGTCGGCATCACGTTGAAATCACCCAGCAGGATCACCGGCGCGCCGCTCGCGACGAGATCGGCGGCGTGCGCGAGGAGGGCGTCGAACCAGGCGATCTTGTAGGCGAACTTCGGCCCCGGGCGCGGGTTGCCGTTGGGCAGATACAGCCCGGCGATCAGGATGCCGTTCACCGCCGCCTCGATGTAGCGGCTCTGCGTCGGATCGGGATCGCCCGGCAGCTCGCGGCGGGTCTCGACCGGCGCGCCGACGCGCGAGAGCAGCGCGACGCCGTTCCAGCGCGGCTGGCCATGCCAGATCGGATCGTAGCCGGCGGCGCGGATGGCCGCTTCGGGGAACTTGTCGTCGGGCGCCTTCAGCTCCTGCAGCACGGCCGCGTCGGGCTGCGTTTCCGCCAGCCAGCGGAGCAGGACGGGCAACCGGCCGTTGACGCCGTTGACGTTGAAGGTGGCGATCCTCACGCCCGGGGTCGGCGCGTCGCCCACCAGGCCAGGCCGAGCGCAGCCACCGCCGCCGCGCCGAGCCCGCCCGCAACCGCCGCCTTCACCCGCTGATCCGGCCGGCGCAGCCCGCCCGCCGCTTCGCCGGCCGGTTCGCCGGGCGCGAACAGCGCGCCCGCGGTCGGCTGCACCCGCTCGGCGGACGCGAAATACGTCCCGAAGAAGCTGTTGATGATCGCCGCAGACAGGTTGGGCGCGAACGCCTGCGCCAGCACGAACAGCGGCGCGGGCGCGCCCACTACCGTAGTGTTGCGCGGCCGGTCGGCAAGGCGGACCACCGCCCTCGCCACCGTCTCGGGCGCAAGCGTGCCGGGCGGCGTGGTCAGCCGCCGGCCCGCATAGTTGCCGGCATGATCGAGCCCCGGCGTGTCGACGAAGGTGGGATAGACGTCGCAGACATGGATGCGCGGATGCAGCGACAGTTCGCCGCGCAACGCCTGCGAGAAGCCGCGCAGGCCGAACTTGCTGGCGGCGTAGGCGGCCGCGAACGGCGTCGCGACGAAGCCGCCGACCGAGATCATGTTGACGAAGATGCCGTGGCCCTGCCGGAGGAAGACGGGCAGCGCCGCGTGCGCGTCGTTCATGTGGCCCAGCAGATTGGCTTCGATCACGCGGGCGTGCGCCGCGATCGGCACGTCCTGATACTTGCCCACCGCGCCGATGCCGACGTCGCTGAACCACAGGTCGATGCCGCCCAGCCGCGCCTCGGCCTCATGCGCGAGCGCCAGGCTCTGCGCGGCGTCGGTGACGTCGGCGGGAAAGACCCAGGCCTCGCCGCCCGCGGCCCGGCAGCGCGCCGCCACCGCCTCCAGCCCGTCCGCCCCGCGCGCGGCGAGGACGAGGTGCGCGCCGCTGACCGCGAAGGCTGCCGCGGTCGCGGCGCCGATGCCGCTCGACGCGCCGGTGATGACGACACGTCGGCTTGCAGGAGATTTACTCATGGACGGGGCAACGCGCGGGCGTGCTGGCGTTTCCGCCGGCGATGCGGCAAGCACCGCAGCGATGCCGCAGCCGCCCGCCCGGATCGACCACGCCGCGCGCGCCGACGCCTGGACGGTGGCGCTGGAGCATGACGGGCTGCCGCGGTTCGTGACCGCGCGGCTCGCCGGTGCGGCGGCCGGCGTTCAAGCGGGTGGGGGCGCGTGGGTGGCGACGATGACGCCGGCCGAGCTGCTGCTGGCGAGGACGCACGGCATCCGGCCGGTCGCGACGGTGTCGGGCACCTGCTGGTTCTTCTACGGCCGCAGCTGGACGGAAGGCCACGCGCAGGGCTGGCACGACGCGCTCCACCGGATCGGGCTGGAGGCGGCGGCGGCGGGCGCGAACGCAGTGGTCGACGTGCGGCTGCGGACGCTGCGCCACCGGATCGGCGCGAGCATGGACTTCACGCTGATCGGCACGGCGGTGAAGGTCGACGGCCTCAAGCCCGCGCCGCACCCGGTGATCGCGACCGTGCCGGCGCTGGAGTTCGTGCGCCTGCTGGAGGCGGACATCGTGCCGGTCGGGCTGGCGGTCGGCGCGCGCTACGAGTGGCTGGGCAACCCGTGGTCGGGCGGCGGCGGCTGGGGCGGCTATGGGTGGGCGGACGCCGGCGCGCTCCGGCGGACGCAATGGGCGACGCAGGCGTTCAGCGGCAACCAGCCGCTCACCGACCTGATGGACTTCTGGAACGCGATCCGCCGTGCCGCGCACGCCGACCTGCGCGAGGCGGCGGCGCGGCAGGGGAACGGCGTGCTGGCGCACACCCAGTTCGGCCAGCTGATCCGCCGCGAGCGCGACAAGCAGCCGCCCGCCTATCTGGGCCGGCACATCGTCATCGGCACGGTGGTGGACACGCAACGCGGCGCACCGGTGCCGCATGCGATCGAGCCGGTGGTCGACATGCGCGACGCGCTGTCGCCGCTGAACGGCGGCGCGGGGCACCGCCATTCGGTCTACGACGGCGACGGCATGGACGAGGAAGGAGCGATCTGATGGCCGACAACAGCATGCCGGTACCGGAACACGCGCTGCAGCGCCTCGCGGGGCTGCGCCGCGCCGGCCATCCGGACGGGGTGTTCACCTCCGATTTCTCGGTCAACGAGTTCCTGCTGGTCAGGAAGGCGGGGTTCGAGCCGGTCGGGCTCTGCGTCGGGTCGTGCATCTACCATCTCGGTTTCCAGATGGCGGGCTGGTCGTCGTCGGTGGAGCTCGATGTGCTCTCGACCGCGATGTACGAGGCGCGCGCGCTGGCGATGGAGCGGATGCGCGCGGAGGCCAAGCAGATGGGCGCCGACGGCATCGTCGGCGTGCGGCTGACCGTGAAGCGGATGGAGTGGGACTCCAAGGTGCTGGAGTTCGTCGCGATCGGCACCGGCATCGTCCACGCCGCCGGGCATCCGGGCTTCAAGGGCCCGCGCGGCGAGCCGTTCACCAGTGCCCTGTCCGGCCAGGATTTCTGGACGCTGCTCCAGGCCGGCTACCGGCCGCTGGAGATGGTGATGGGCTCCTGCGTGTTCCACGTCGCGAGGCGGGGCCCGTTCGCCTCGCTGGGCTCGATCGGACAGAATCTGGAGCTGACCAACTTCTCGGTCGCGCTCTACGAGGCGCGCGAGATCGCGATGGAGCGGATGCAGATGGAGGCGACGCAGGCGGGCGCGGAGGGTGTCGTCGGCGCGGACCTGCACGAGGGCAGCCACGGCTGGTCGA
This sequence comes from uncultured Sphingomonas sp., assembly GCF_964250165.1. GTDB lineage: Bacteria > Pseudomonadota > Alphaproteobacteria > Sphingomonadales > Sphingomonadaceae > Sphingomonas. The sequence continues at coordinate 46,291 of NZ_CAXUEK010000005.1, forward strand.
CGCACGTGATCGAGTTCTTCGCGATCGGCACCGCGGTGACGCCGATCGAGGGGCACACGCCGGAGGACCTGCCGGACCCCAAGCTGGTGCTGTCGGTCAATTCTTGACTCCTCCCCGCTTGCGGGGAGGAGTTAGAGAGATCCGTCGCCGCTGTATTTCAGTTCCAGATACCGTCGTTGGGTCGCGACCTCGTCCACCGCACCGCGGGCGAGCTGCTCGGTCATGCGCGCGACCTCGCCGTCGATCAGCTTGAGGCCGTCGACCAGATGGGTGTCGGCGGTGCGGCCGTCGGGGCGGGGCTGCGCGCGCAGGCTCGGCGGGATGGCGCGCCAGCCGTCGACCAGGCCGGGCAGCTCGGTCGCCAGCAGCTTGCGCACCGCCTCCCCCGCCGGCTCGTCGGGCGACAGGCGCGCGAGCTGAGGCTGGAGCTCGTCGAGCCGACGGGCGAGCGCGTCCGTCAGCTGCACGGCGGGCGCGGGCAGCGCGCGGCGCTGGTCGGCGAGCCACGCGCCGGCGCGGGCGGGCAGCTCGGGCAGCGGCGTGCGCCGGACCAGCACTTCGGTGGTGACGCGCGCCGGCCGGGTCTGATGCAGAACCAGCAGCGTCAGCGCAACCAGCACCGCCGCCGAGAGCAGGATCGCCGCGAGCGGCGCGCCGCCCAGCGCGGCCCCGATCAGCAGGACGATCGAGACCATCGCCGCGAGCGTCGCCGGCCGCCGCGCCCGCGCCCGCGCCGCCGCTTCGCGCCGGGCGGCCGCGCGGCCTTCAGGCGACACGCGGCGGATCATCATCTCGGCCTGGCTCAACTCACCCTCACGCTCTTCCATCACCCGCCCCTCCTGCCGGCGCCCGGTCCCGGCCATAGCCGAACCGGCAGCGCGCTCCTATGCTCGGCGACGGTCGGAACCGGCGGATACGGCCGGCGGTTGGGCGCGGCATGGCCGACCTGACGCTCAACGACGATTTCACGATGCCGCAGCTCGGCATGGGCACCTGGCAGATTGCGGACGCTCAGGCGCCTGCGATCGTGCGCGACGGGCTGGACGCCGGCTTCCGGCTTGTCGACACCGCCGCGATCTACGGCAACGAGCGCGGCGTCGGCGCGGGCGTGAAGGCGAGCGGCGCGTTCCTGACCACCAAATTGTGGAACGACCGCCAAGGCGACGCCGAGGCGGCGCTGGACGAGAGCCTGGCGCTGCTCGGCGTCGACGCGGTCGACCTCTACCTCATCCACTGGCCGTCGCCGGCGCAGGATCGGTATCTAGACGCATGGAAGGCGCTGATCGACCTGCGCGCGGCCGGCAAGGCGCGCTCGATCGGCGTGTCCAACTTCCTGCCCGAGCATCTCGACCGCATCATCGACGCGACCGGCGTGGTCCCGGCGGTCAACCAGATCGAGCTGCACCCGCGCCACCAGCGCCGCGCCGAGGTCGCCTATCACGAGACGCACGGCATCGTGACGCAGAGCTGGAGCCCGATCGGTCAGGGCAAGGGCCTGCTGACCGACGCGACGATCACGCGCCTGGCCGCCAAGCACGGCCGCTCGCCCGCACAGGTGGTGATCGCCTGGCATCTGGCGAAGGGCTATTCGGTGATCCCCAAGGCGTCGAGCCCGGAGCATCTGCGCGAGAATGTCGCGGCGCAGGAGATGACCCTGCACGAGGACGATATCGCCGCGCTCGACGGATTGGATGCGGGAGCACGGATCGGACCTGATCCGCAGGCCATGTGATCTAGCGACAGCAAGATGGCCGGCAGAGCCGCCTGAGTGGGAGAGCCGCTGGCGTCAGACTCACGGCTCTCCCCGATCGGATCAGGCCGCAGCCACCGTCCGCGTCGTGCGACGACGCATGGAGAAGCCGATGACGCCGAAGCCCGCGATCATCATCGTCCACGTCGCCGCCTCCGGCACGCCTCCCGTGGCGGTGACCGTGGACGTCGCGAAGGTGCCGAAATCCTGACGATACGAGCCGTCCGGATTGATGCTGAAGAAGTTGAACTGATCGGCGCCGTCGCTGTTGTGGTCGACATTCAACACATAGACGCGCTCGTTCGCGCCCGTACCCGTGCTCACGAGATAGCCCCGATTGGCGTAGGTCTGGTGGAACAGGCCATCGAACGTGTAGTTGGCCCCGCCCGTGTTCGGGACTGCCCGATAGGTGTAGAGGCCGCCGCCATTGGGCTCGATCTGCGCGCCGGGATTGTTCGGGTCGCTGGTGAAGCTCACCAATGCTACGCTGCCGCCGGCATAGGCGCCCGAGAACGCAGTCACTACGTCCGTCGGATCATCATAGGTGAGTTGGCCGGAGCCGGTGTTGGTCCCCGCGAACGACCAACTCAGGGTCGTGGCCGCGTGAGCCGATGTCGTCGTGGCGAGCGCGATCAGCGCCCCGATCCAAACGGTGCGAATCATGGTGAAGCCTCTTCGTCATGCGCCAGCCCCGCGCTGTGCTCCCCCCCCAGAGGGTGAACGGCCTGTTATCCCAAAGCCGAGCGTTTCCAAACCCTATCGTCGGCGGCTAGTCGCTCAAGGGCCGGACGGGCTCACCCAGCAGCGCCTGCGCCGCCTTCAGATCCTCGACGAAGCGGCCGAACTCGTCCTCCGCCTGCGCCTTGTCCTGGAGGCGGAGCAGATAGCTGGGGTGGACGGTGATGAAGGCCTGGCCGCCTTCGGGCAGGGGTAGCGGGCGGCCGCGCTCGCGGCCGATCGTCACGACCCGGTTGAACAGCGAGCGCGCGGCGGTGGCGCCGAGCGCGACCGAGACCTCCGGCTTGACCAGCAGCTGCTCCTGCTCGATCCACCAGCGGCACGTCTCGATCTCGCCCGCACCGGGCTTGGCGTGGATGCGCCGCTTGCCGCGCTGCTCGAACTTGAAGTGCTTGACGGCATTGGTGACGTAGACACGGCTGCGATCGATCGCGGCGGCCGCGAGCGCGCGGTTGAACACCTGTCCGGCGGGTCCGACGAACGGCTTGCCGGCCAGGTCCTCCTGGTCGCCGGGCTGCTCGCCGACGAACATCAGCTGCGCGTTGACCGGGCCTTCGCCGAACACGGTCTGCGTGGCGGGCTTGTAGAGCGGGCAGCGGGTGCAGGCGGCCGCCTCCTCGCGCAGCGCGTCCCACGCCATCGCGCTGTTGCCGCCGACTGCCCCGTGATCCTTGGCGCGCGCCGTCTCGATCATGCCTGTCTCCCGCGCCTGCGCCCCTGCGATCAGCTGCGGGACCAACGCGGTCTCGGGCATGTTTTTCCAGTATTTCCGCGGCATCTCCTTCAGCATCGCGCCGACCTTGACGCGGGCGGGATTGAAGATGCTGGCGTAGTAGGTCTTCCACACCTCCTCGATCGGATCGCCGCTGGGTGCATCGGCGCGGGCGGCACCGGGACCCTCGCTGAGCGCCTTGCCGTCCCAGTGCAGCGACACCTCGGGCGTCAGGATCGACCAGCGCATCGACGCAAAGCGGTTGACGAAGAAGGCGGCGTTGGCGCGGACGATGTGGTGTTCGGGCTCGAACCAGGCGACGTAGCGGCTGCCCCCGTCGTCGGTCACTTCGCGGAAGCGCAGGAACGCGCGCATCTTGTGGATGTCGCGGCGGACAGCCTTGGCGATGGTTTCGAGGCGGCGGACGAGCGGGTCGGCGCGATCCTCCAGCAGCTTCGGCTCGCGGCGCAAGCGGGTGAGGAGCAGGTAGAGCAGCGAGAAGCGCTCCGGATCGGCGGCAAGGACGACGTCGCGGGCCAGGTCCAGGAACGCGCGGGGAACCGAAAAGCCGGGCGAGGAGAGCGCAGCGGCAGGCGAGGCAAGCACGTCTGCCGCGGCGAACAGGTCAGCCGGCGCGTCGCCGACCTGCCAGATCACGGCGTCGGATGGTACCTCGGCGGCGGCCAGCGCGCGGGCGGCGTCCCGCCAGGCGTCGAAATCGTCGGGAGCCGGGAGGGTAACGACGTTCATGTCACCCCCATCCTACGCTCAAGTGCGTCACGCGGCGAACAGCTCCATCTGCTCCTGCTTCGGCGCTGCCAACGGCTTCACGTCGAGCTTATCGGCCAACGCCACCGGCCGCCAGTCCTCGGCGACGATGAACGGGCGCAGCTTGGCGATCGAGACCGTCAGCCGCGCCACGTCGGCGAGGCGCAGGCGACGCCAGCGGCGGCTCGCCAAGATCGCGTTCACCGCCTTCACCCCCAGGCCGGGCACGCGCAGCAGCGCCTCGCGCGGCGCGCGGTTGACGTCGACGGGAAAGCGCTCGCGGAACCGGAGCGCCCAGGCGAGCTTCGGATCGATGTCGAGCGGCAGCATGCCGGTGCCCGGATCGGCGGCGGCGGCGACCTCCGCGGGCTGATAATCATAAAAGCGCATCAGCCAGTCGGACTGGTAGAGCCGATGCTCGCGCATCAGCGGCGGGCGCTGGAGCGGCAGCACCGCCGACGCGTCGGGGATCGGGCTGAAGGCGGAATAATAGACGCGACGCAGCCCGAACCGGTCGTAGAGCGAGGCGGCGCGGCCGATGATGTCGCCGTCGGTCGCCGCGTCCGCGCCGACGATCATCTGCGTCGACTGCCCGGCGGGGGCGAAGCGCGGGGCCGATCTGTAGCGCTTCGCCGCGTCGGCATTGTCCGCGATCGCTACCTTGTTCGCTGCCATCGCGCCTTCGATCCGCGGCGCGGACTTTTCGGGGGCGAGCCGCGCCAGGCCGGCGACCGTGGGTAGCTCGACGTTGATCGACACGCGATCGGCGAAGAGGCCGGCCTGGTGAACCAGCTCCGGGTCGGCGTCGGGGATGGTCTTGAGGTGGATATAGCCGCGGAACTGGTGATCTTCGCGCAACGCGCGCGCGACCTCCACCAGCTGCTCCATCGTGTAATTCGAGGAGTGGATGATGCCGGACGAGAGAAACAGACCCTCGATGTAGTTGCGACGGTAGAAGGAGAGCGTCAGCTGCACGACCTCCGCGGCGGTGAAGCGTGCGCGGCGGACGTTGGAGCTCTTGCGGTTGATGCAATAGTGGCAGTCGAAGACACAGCTGTTCGTCAGAAGGATCTTCAGCAGGCTGATGCAGCGTCCGTCGGGTGCATAGGCGTGACAGATGCCCATCCCCTCGGTCGAGCCGAGCCCCGTGCCGTCGCGGCTGTTGCGCTTCGCCGTGCCGGACGATGCGCACGACGCATCATATTTCGCCGCGTCGGCCAGGATCGCCAATTTCCGACGGACGTCGAGCTGCGCCATGTGTTCGATATACGTTCCGCCGCCTGGACCGGCAAGCGACCCTGCCGCCCAAAGGCAACGCTGAGTGAAATTGCATTGCCTTCCCGACACTTGTCTGTTTAACGCGTAACATAGATTACGAGATTAGAGCGCAGTGACAGGCATAACATCCCGGCGGGCGCTTGAACGTTTGCTCCAGCACCAAGCCGAGATTCTCGGCATCATTCGACGGTCCGAGGCGATGCTGGCACATGATGTGCGCGACGTGCCGGGCCTGGCACGGGCCCGGTGGGCGCTGGTGCGCGCGTTGACCGCCTATCAGCTGTTCAAGCACCGCGAAGTCTTCGATCCGATGCTCGCCAAGGCACGACCGGCGGAGGCGCACCGGCTGGCCGAGATGAAGCGCACCTGCACCGCGATGGGCGAGGCATTCCGGCTGTACGTTCAGAAATGGAGCGCAACGGACGTCGGCGGGCAGTGGGACGAATATCAGCAGGCCGCACACACGATGATCGCACGCATCCGCACCCACATGGCCGGTGAACGGGCGAACGTAACGGCCATACTGAGCCAAGACGGACCTATTCGACCGCCAGCAGATGTTCCGCGGTGCGGCGATCGACCCAGACCAGCCGGCTGACGCGCGAATCGATCAGGCGCCCGCGGTTTTCAGCGCCTGCTGCAGCTGGTTCCAACTTAGCGTGCCGAGATTGCGACCATTGAGGATCAGCGTCGGCGTGCCGCTGACGGTGCCGTCGCCGCCGCCCTGCTCAGGGCCCTTGTCCTGGGTCTGCTTGGTCAGGCGATCGATCTCGGCCATGTTGGTCAGGCAGCCGTCGGCCTGCGGGGCGGGGACGCCGCGCTGCTTGACGAAGTCGATCAGCCCCATGACCTCGGCCATCACCCGGAAGCGCTGCGCCGGCGGCGCCGCCTGGATCGCCTGCTGCTGCGCGGGGGTGGCTTTCTGGAGCGCGTCCTCGAACGCCTCCTGGTTGGCGAACATCTGCTCCAGCAGCGGGAAAAAGGGTTGCGGGCCGACGCAGGTGCCGAGCAGCGCCGGCGGCATGTCGGGCGCGCCGTGGACCAGGAACTCGCGGAACTCGAACGAGACCTTGCCCGACTTCACATAAGTGTCGGTGAGCGGCTGATAGCCGTCAGTGGCCAGCGCCTTGCAGACGGGGCACAGCCGCGAGCCGTATTCCACGAGCTTGATCGGCGCGTTGGGGTTGCCCATCACATAGCCCTCGGCGGTCTTGCTGACCGTCTGCGTCCAGTCCTGCCCGGCGGGCGCCAGGACAGCCTTGACCGGGGCGGCCTGGGTCTGGCCGGCGTCCTTGCTCCCGCAGGCGGCGAGCGAGACGGCGAGCATGAGGGCGGGGGCAAAGGCTTTCATCGGACGCGGCACTCCATGTTCATACTCCCGCTATCCTGATGGCGCGCGCAAAGGAAGTCAGCGCGCGCCGGCGGCGCGGAGCAGCGGCTCCAGCCTGGCCCAATCGACATTGGGCGTCTGCCTGCCGTTGATGAAGAAGGTCGGCGTCGAGTTGACCCCTGCCGGCGCGCTCGTCGTCAGGCGCAGGACGCGATCGACCTCCGCCCCGTCGGCGAAGCAGGCGTCGGTCGCGGTGGGCGAAAGGCCGCGCGCCTGGATCATCGCGGTCAGCCCCGCGCCGTCCGCCAGCGCACGCAGCTGCGCAAGGCGCGGGTAGAGCACGATGCGCTGCCCATTCGTTTCCTGGAAGGCGATGCCGCGCGTCAGCCACTGGTCCTGCGCGGCGAAGATATAGGCGGTGGTGGCCGCGAAGTTGCGCGGCCCCGTGCAGCGCGCCAGGATCGCCGCGCCGAGATCGAGCCCGTCGCGGATCAGGTGGCGATACTCCAGGCTGACCGCGCCGGAGCGCACCATCTGGTCCTTCAGCACCGGCGCTGATTCGGCGGAGAAGGCGGCGCAGTGCGGGCAGGTGTAGCTGGCATATTCGACCAGCTTCACGCGCGCGGCCGGGTTGCCGATCAGGTAGGCGCTGGCGGGCGTCTTCACCGCCGCCTCGCGCCAGTCGCGCGCCGGGGTGGCGGCGGCGAGCGCGAGCAGCGCGGCGACGGCGGCGATCATGCGCATGTGCGTCAGCCGATCCGCGGGAGGCCGGCCGTGGCGGCGACGCCGGCGGCGAGCGACTCGAGCACGGCCCGCAGCTCCGGGTCGACAATCGCCTTCAGCCCCTGCCCCATCTCGGCGGGCGCGGGCTTGAGCGAGAGCGGCGCGCGACGCGACTCGCGCGCTGCCACTTCGCCCTGCCGGATCTGCACGCGCGCGACCGCGGCGTAGCCGAAGAAGCGGTTCACCCGCTCGGTGATCTCGGGCGTGATGTGCTGCATGGTCGACGCGTGCGCGCCCTTCACCAGCAGGCTGAGCACCCCCTCGGCTTTCTTGCCGGGCGGGAAGCGCAGCGATTCGGGTGCGCTGATGCCGGCCCAGCGCTCGCCGACGATCTCCGGCCAGCGGCTGACGATCGCCGACTGGACGAAGCCGAAGCGGCGAAAGGCGGCGCCGCCGATCGCGGGCAGCAGCTCGGCGACCGCGCGGGAGCGATTCGCGCGCTGCGGCTCAGGCTGGGGGGGACGCGGGCGCTTGCTCACCCGACGGCTCATGCCATAGCGCGGCCGTGCCCGCCAAGCGCTCATCGGCCGCCGATCGCCTGCCCGCCCCGTCGGTCGCAGACCGACTGCTGCCATGGTACGACGCGCATGCCCGCGCGCTGCCGTGGCGCGTCCCGGACGGGACCGCCGACCCGTATCGGGTGTGGCTGTCCGAAGTGATGCTGCAGCAGACCACGGTCGCGACGGTTCGGCCGCGCTTCGCGGCCTGGGTGGCGCGCTGGCCCGACGTCGCCAGCCTGGCGGCAGCGAACGAGTCTGACGTGATGGCCGCCTGGGCAGGACTGGGCTATTATGCCCGCGCCCGCAACCTGCTGAAGACGGCGCGGGCGGTGACGGCCGAGCATGGCGGCGCTTTTCCGCAAACGGAGGCCGAGCTGCGGCGGCTGCCCGGGCTGGGCGAGTATACCGCAGCGGCGGTGGCGGCGATCGCGTTCGGCGAGGCCGCGGTGGTGGTGGACGCCAATGTCGAGCGCGTGGTGGCGCGGCTCGCCGAGATTGCCGCGCCGCTGCCGGGCGCGCGCGCGGCGATCCGGGCGGCGGCGGCGGCGATCACGCCGACGGCGCGGGCGGGGGACTTCGCGCAAGCCATGATGGACCTGGGCGCGACGATCTGCACGCCGCGTGCCCCCCGCTGCCTGTTGTGCCCGCTGCGCGAGCGGTGCCGCGGCTATGCGGAAGGCGCGCCGGAGCGGCTGCCGGTCAAAGCGGCGAAGAAGGCGCGGCGGCAGCGTCATGGGACGATCTTCTGGCTGACGCGCCCGACCGCCCATCCCGCCGGGCGCGAGGTCCTGCTCGTCCGCCGGCCCGCCAAGGGCCTGCTCGGTGGAATGCGCGCGCTGCCGACCGGGCCGTGGATCGACGCACCGCCCGGCCTGGCCGGCGCGCCCGCCCCCGCCGACTGGCGGCTGCTAGACGCGACCGTCCGCCACGGCTTCACCCATTTCGACCTCGATCTCGCGCTTGCCGTCGCCGACGCTCCGGCGCATGGCGCGGCCGAGGGCGAATGGTGGCCGGTGGACGAGCTGGCGGCGGCGGGGCTGCCGACGCTGTTCGCCAAGGCGGCGCGCGCGATGGAGGGGTTGGCATGACGCTTCGGATGTTCGGTTCGGCGCTGGCGCTGTTTGCGCTCGGTGGTTCGGCATTGGCCCAGCAGCCGCAGCCGCAACCCCAGTCGCGCCTCGTGCCGCAGCCGCCCGCGCCGCGGCCGGCGACGCCCCTACCCGCCGCCCCGCGCATGCGGATGCCGGCCAACGCGCTGCTGCCCGCGACGCAGGCGCTGTTCGACGGCTACGTCCGCGACGGCAAGATGCCGGGCATCGTCGGCGCGTTCGGGGTGGGCGATTTCCCCACGCTGTTCGTCACCGCCGGCCATATCGCCGACGGGGCGGACGCGGCGCGGGCCGACGCGGATTCGCTCTGGCGCGTCTATTCGATGACCAAGCCGCTCACCGCGATGGCGGCGATGCTGCTGATCCAGGACGGCAAGATCCGGCTCGACCAACCGCTCAGCGACTTTTTCCCCGCCTTCAAGACGATGAGGGTGCTGACCAGCCCCGACACCAGCCTCGCCAGCGTGCCCGCCCGGCACCCGATCCTGATCCGCAACCTCCTCACCCACACCGCCGGGCTCGGCTATTCGATCATCACCAAGGGACCGCTGCTGCACGAATATGAGCGGCTCGGCATCCTGCCCGGCGTCATCGACGCCAAATCGGAGGCGCAGGCACGGCTGGTCAGGCCCAAGACGCTGGCGGCGTTCGCCAATCGCGTCGCCACGCTGCCGCTGATCGCCGAGCCGGGGACGAAGTGGAGCTATTCGATCGGCCTCGACGTGATGGGGGCGGTGATCGAGAAGGCGTCGGGGATGCCGTTCGACCGTTTTGTCAACACGCGCATCTTCGCGCCGCTGAAGATGACCTCGAGCTACTGGACCGTGCCGGCGAGCGAAGCGGGGCGGCTGGCGACCGACTATGCGTTCGTCGGCGACACGCGCGTGCCGATCGATGCCGGCCGCACCTCGGTGTGGCTGTCGCCGCCCACCTTCCCCTATGGCGGCGCGGGCCTGGTGATGTCGGCGCGCGACTATGATCGCTTCCTGCACATGCTCCAGGACGGCGGCACGCTGGAGGGCGTGCAGGTCGCACGGCCGGAGACGATCGCGCTGATGATGTCGAACCTGCTGCCCGCCGGCGTCACCTTCGGCGGAATCGGCGGCGGCACCGGCGGCACGCAGGGCGCGACGCCGATGGGCTTCGGCGCGGGTGGCTCCGTCTTCCTCGCCGACGGGCCGGGCGGCTTCCCGGGCAAGGGCACCTATGGCTGGGGAGGCGCGGCCGGCACCATCGCCTTCGTGGATCCGGCCCACCGCTCGCGCACCACGGTGATGGTCAACTACATGCCGCCCGAGAAATGGCCGCTGCGCGCCGACCTCGCGCACGCGCTGGCGGCCGACACCGCGCGGTTCGGCCGGTGAGGTGAGCGCGCCCGGTTTCACCGGCGGCCGGCTCGACCGCGCCGACCGGCTCCGTCACGACCCGGATGCGCTGGCGGCGGCGACCGACTGGCGCGCGCGGCTGCTGGTGCTGGGACCGGGCTATGAGCCGCAGGTCGGCGATGACGGCCGGCTCGGCTGGACCTCCATCGCCGACGCGCCGGAGGACGCCGAACTGGTGCTGCTGGGGCTGGCGGACGACCGCGCGCATTTTGCGGCGATCACCGGCGAGTCCGGCGGCGCGCCGTTCCGCTCGCCGCGGCTGCTCGCCGCGCTCGGGCTGATGGCCGAAGGCGAGGCGGCGACCTGGGGGGCGGCGCGCTCGGTGCTCGACTGGCACGCGCGCCACCGCTTCTGCGGGAATTGCGGGACAGGCACCGCGCCGTTCCGCGCCGGCTGGGGGCGCAAATGCCCCAATTGCGCGACCGAACATTTCCCCCGCGTCGATCCCGTCGTCATCATGATCGCCGAGCATGACGGCCGCGCGCTGCTCGGGCGGCAGGCGGCATGGCCGCAGGGGCGCTACTCGGCGCTGGCCGGCTTCCTGGAGCCGGGCGAGTCGATCGAGGAGGCGGTGGCGCGCGAGATCGGGGAGGAGGCAGGCGTCCGCGTGCGCGACGTCCGCTATGTCGCCAGCCAGCCCTGGCCGTTTCCGGCGCAGCTGATGATCGCCTGCGTGGCGCAAGCCGAGGACGACGCGATCACGCTCGACCGCCACGAGCTGGAGGACGCGATCTGGGTTCCGCGCGACGAGGTCCGCGCGGTGCTGGCGGGCGAGCCCGGCGCGTTCGTTGCGCCGCCGCCCTATGCCATCGCCCACACGCTGCTGACACGCTGGGCCGCTTAGACATTCCCCACGCGAGAACGGCTCGCAACAGGAACCGGACCCGCCTGCCCGCGCTTTGCAGCAGGTCATCCGCTTGCCGCCGGAGCCTTCCCCATGCCCATCACCGTCAACGGCCACGCCGCCGTCCCCCCCGACGATCCGCGCGTCTCGCTGCTCGACTATCTGCGCGAGCACCTTCACCTCCACGGCAGCAAGAAGGGCTGCAACCAGGGCGCGTGCGGCGCCTGCACCGTGCTGGTCGACGGCGAACGCATCCTTTCCTGCCTGGCCCTGGCGGTACAGTGCGACGGGCGCGAGGTGACCACGGTGGAGGGGCTGGCGAACGGTGGCCAGTTGCACCCGCTCCAGGCCGCCTTCGTCGAGCATGACGGTTTCCAGTGCGGCTATTGCACCCCCGGTCAGCTTTGCTCCGCGATCGGCATGATCGCGGAGGTCGAGCGCGGCGTCCCCAGCCACGTCACCGCCGACCTGACCGGCGACGTAAGGCTGACGCATGACGAGCTGCGCGAGCGGATGAGCGGCAATCTGTGCCGTTGCGGCGCCTATAACGGCATCGTCGACGCGATCGCCGAAACCTACGCGCAGAATCGCGCCGTCGCGCCGGACGTGGCGGACACACGCAAGGTGGCGGCGTGACCCCCTTCACCTACGCCCGCGCGCACGACGCGGCCGAAGCGCTGCGGCTCGGCGCGGTCGGCGACGCCAAATATCTCGGCGGCGGCACCAACCTCATCGATCTCATGCGCGAAACGATCGAACGGCCGCATGCGCTGGTCGACGTCACCGCCCTGCCCACCAATATCGAGGAGACGGCAGGCGGCGGGCTGATGATCGGTGCCGCCGCCCGCAACACTGCGATCGCCGAGCACCGGCTGGTACGCGAGCGCTACCCGATGCTCGTCCGCGCGATCCTGGCCGGCGCGTCCGGCCAGATCAGGAACATGGCGACCGCGGCCGGCAACCTCCTGCAGCGGACCCGCTGCGCCTATTTCTACGACGAGGACGGCGCGCGCTGCAACAAGCGTGCGCCGGGCACGGGCTGCGACGCGATCGAGGGCTTCAACCGCATTCACGCGATCCTCGGCGCGTCCCCGGCCTGCGTGGCGACGCACCCGTCCGACATGTGCGTGGCGCTCGCCGCGCTCGACGCGATCGTCCATGTCGAAGGCGACGACGGCGCGCGCACGATCCCGCTGGTGGATTTCCATCGCCTGCCCGGCGACACGCCGAACATCGAGACGGCGCTCGCTCCGCACGAGCTGATCACGGCAATCGAGCTGCCGCGAAGCGATCTTGCCGCCCGTTCCACCTATCGCAAGGTCCGCGACCGGGCCAGCTACGCCTTCGCGCTGGTCTCCGTCGCCGCGGCGCTGCGCGTGGAGGGCGGTCGCGTCGCCGACGTGCGGCTGGCGCTGGGCGGCGTTGCGCACAAGCCCTGGCGGGCGGCGACGGCCGAGGCGATGCTGCGGGGTGGACCCGCCGAGGCGACGGCGTTCCTCGCCGCGGCCGAGGCCGAGCTCGCCGACACGCGTCCGCTGAAGGACAATGGTTTCAAGATCGAGCTGGCCCGGCGGACGATCGCCGCCGCGCTGGGCGAGCTCGCGGGAGCGGACGCATGAGCAACATCCTCGAAGACGCCAAGAACGCGGTGCAGGGCGCCGCGGAAATGGTGATGCAGAAGGCGGTGCAGCTCGCGCCCGACAGCTTCATCCCCGGTGGCCGGCCCGACCCGCTGATCCGCGAGCGGCACGGCAACGTCGGCAAGCCGCTCTCGCGGCTGGACGGACCGCTCAAGGTGCGCGGCGCCGCTCCGTTCGCCGCCGAGTTCCCGCTGGACGGGATGCTCTATGCCGCCGTCGCCTTCAGCACGGTGGTCAAGGGCCGGATCAGTCGCGTCGACACCGCCGCCGCGGCGGCCGCACCGGGTGTCGCGCTGGTGATGACGCATCTCAACGCGCCGCGCATGGCGAACGTGCCGCTGTTCATGACGCAGCCCAAGGCGGCGGGCGGCATCGACCTGCCGATCATGCAGGACGATCGCGTCCACTGGAACGGCCAGCCGATCGCGGTCGTGCTGGCCGAGACGCAGGAGCAGGCCGACCACGCCAAGTCGCTGATCGACGTCGCCTACGAGACCGAGCCAGGCGTCACCTCGTTCGCGGCCGCCAAGGCGAAGGGCACCGAGACCGGCCAGTTCATGGGCCAGCCGCTCCAGATGGACCGGGGCGGCGCGGAAGCGATGCTGGCCGCCGCCCCGCACCGGGTGGACCGGGCCTATACGACGCCGCGCCATAGCCACAACGCGATCGAGCTGCACGCCTGCACCGTCGCATGGGACGGCGACGCCCTGCGCGTCCACGACGCCTCGCAACTGGTCTCACACACGGCCTGGAGCCTCGCCCAGGTGTTCGGGCTCGCGGAGGAGCAGGTCCGCGTCACCTCGCCGTTCGTGGGCGGCGGCTTCGGCGGCAAGTGCCTGTGGTGGCATCAGGTGCTCGCCGCGGCGGCCGCGAAGCTGGCCGGCCGTCCCGTGCGCCTGATGCTGTCGCGCGAGGGCGTGTACCGCACGGTCGGCGGCCGCACCGCGACCGAACAGCGCGTCGCCATCGGTGCGCAGGCGGACGGGACGTTCGACGCGCTGATCCATACCGGTACGGTGGTGATCAGCCCGCACAACACCATGCCGGAGCCGTTCATCCTGCCGGTGATGAGCGCCTACAGCAGCGGCAGCCTCAAATTCGATCTGGAGGTCGCGTATATCGACATGCTCGCCAACACCTTCATGCGCGCGCCCGGCGAATCGGTCGGCACCTTCGCGCTGGAAAGCGCGGTGGACGAGCTCGCGCACGAGCTCGGCATGGACCCGATCGAGCTCAGGCTGAAGAACGAGCCGGACAAGGACCCGGTGACGGGCGCGCCACCCTCGCAGCGCGACACCGAAAAGGCGTTCCGCGACGGTGCCGAGCGATTCGGCTGGGCCAGGCGCGGGCTCCCCGGCGGCCATCGCGAAGGCGAGTGGCAGATCGGCATGGGCGTGGCCACGGCCTGCTATCCCTATCATCGCATGCCCGGCGGCGCGGCGCGCATGACACTGCGGCGGGACGGCGTCACCGTCGAGATCGCCGCCCACGAGATGGGCATGGGGACGATGACGGCGCACACCCAGGTCGTCGCCGACCGGCTCGGGCTGCCGCTGGATCAGGTCGATTTCCGCTACGGCGACAGCTTCCAGCCGGGCACGGTGCTCGCCGGCGGCTCGCAGCAGACCGCCTCGATCGGCATGTCCGTGATCGCGGCCCAGCGCGAACTGGTGACGCAACTCCTCAAGCTGGCGGGCAACGATTCGCCGCTCGCCGGGCTTTCGGCGGACGAGGTCGGCGGCATGGACGGCGGCCTCGCCAAGCTCGACGAACCCGGCCGCCACGAGAGCTACGGCTCCATCCTGTCGCGCGCGCAGCGCGACGAATTGGTGGTGGAGGCGGCCGCACCCCCGCCGCTCGAGCTGCAGCACTGGTCGATGCACAGCCACGGCGCCATGTTCTGCGAGGTCGGCGTCAATGCCGTCACCGGCGAGATCCGCGTCCGGCGCTTCCTCGGCTCGTTCGATTGCGGCCGCATCCTCAACCCGAAAACCGCGATGAGCCAATTCCGGGGCGGCATCATCATGGGGCTCGGCCTGGCGATGATGGAGGAGACGCAGTTCGACGAGCGGCTCGGGCGCATCATGAACCCCAGCCTGTCCGAATATCATGTGCCGGTCCACATGGACGTGCCAGAGATCGAGGTGATCTGGACCGACATTCCCGATCCGCATGCGCCGATGGGCGCGCGCGGGATCGGCGAGATCGGCATCACGGGCGTCGGCGCGGCCGTGGCCAACGCCATCTTCAACGCCACCGGCAAGCGCATCCGCGACCTGCCGATCACGCTGGACAAGGTCCTGTGAACAGTTCGGCGGCCGGGGTGACGCGATGGAATGCCTTGCGGCCCCCCGCCGCTTGCGCTCTGGCGAGCGGGACGATGGCCGAGCCCCCCCGCTCTTTTCTACCCGCCGGCGCGAGCCCCCGCGGCGCGCCGCGCCACAAGGTGTTCCTGCCGGCGGAGATGACCACCGCGGAGGGCGTCATGCGCGTCCATCTGCTCAACCTTTCGCCCATCGGCGCACTGCTGCACGGTAACGCGCCGCCGCGGGCCGGGGCGGCCGTACGGCTGCAGTGCGGCAACGAACGCTGGGCGGCGCGCGTGGTCTGGGTGCACGACAAGCGGTTCGGCATCGCGCACGCCGCACCGCTGGCGTCGGCGCTGCTGCAGCGGCTGGTCGACCCCGGCGGCAGCTGATCTCAGCCGATCAGCGCCGCGATGTCGACCGGGCGGCCGCGCCGGCGCAGTTCGACGGTGACCTGTGGGGCGTCGCCTCGTGCCGCCTGTCCGAGCAGCGCGTCCGCCGCGACCGATGCGCCCCGTCGGACCGCGCTGCGGCCGAGCCCGGTCAGCAGCGTCGACCAGCCGTCGCCATGGTCGATCAGCACGATCACGCCATAGCCCCGGAAGCGCGCGGCATAGCGCACCACGCCTGCCGCCGGCGCGACCACCGGCGTGCCGGGCGCGACCGCGAAGCTGAGCCCCCGCGCCCGCACGCCCGCCGCAGATACCTCGCCCAGCCCGGTCACGAGCCGGCCGGCAACGGGCAGGCGATAGGCGGTAGGCGGCACGACGGGCGGAGCGCCGCCGGGCGCGAGCGGCCGCGGCAAGGGGCCCGGCAACGCGGCGAGGTCGGCGGATCGGGCCTGGGCCTCGCCCTGTTCGGACAACCGGTCGACCAGATCGCGCGCGTGCTCGCCGAACGCCAGCGCGCGGTCGGATTCAGCGACGGCGCTGCGGCCGAACGCCTCGGCTTGTCCACGGTGCCGGGCCTCCAGCGCGGCGAGCGCCACCCGCTGCCGCTCCAGCTCGCCGCGTCCGTCCTGCAACGCCTGGGCGGCAAGCGAGGCGCTGGCCTGCAACCGCCGCGTCGCCGCCAGCTCCGCCCGGACACCGGCAGTACGCGCGCGCATTTCCGGCAAGGCGGCGCCCAGCACCGCGCGGACATGGACCAGGTCGTCGACCGAGCCGGGTTGCGCGATCGTGGCGATCGCCGGCTGCCGCGCCAGGCTGGTCAGCGCGCCGAGCAGCCGCGCCACCGGCGCCTCGGCGGCGGCGAGCCGCGCGCGTTCGGTGGCCTGTTGCGTAGCGATCAGCGCCACCCGCGCCTCGCCGGCCCGCACGCCCGCCGCTGCGGCGGCAACGCGCGTGGTGAGCGCCCGCTCCTCGTCGCGCGCGCGCGCGGCGGCGTCGCTCTCGCGCGTGGCGGCCGCGGTCCATGCGTCGGCCCGGCCACTCGCCGCGGCGGCATCACGCTTGGCGTCGAGGAGGCGGGCGCGGTCGTCGGCGGGCGGCGCCGCGCCGAGCAGCGCCAGCGCGAGGGCGGCGAAGGGCAGGCGGCGCACGCTCACCCCTCGCGGTGATACGGGTGGCCGGCGAGGATGCTGGTCGCGCGGAACAGCTGCTCGGCGAGCATGGCGCGGGCGAGCAAATGCGGCCAGGTCAACCGGCCGAAGGAGAGCAGCAGGTCCGCGCCCGCCCGCTCGGCCGGGCCGAACCCGTCCGCCGCGCCCAGCTCGAACCGCGCCTCACGCACGCCGTCGTCGCGCCAGCGCCCCAGCCGCTCGGCGAACGCGAGGCTGGTCAGCGCCTCCCCCGTTTCGTCGAGCAGCACGCGCCGGGCCTGCTCCGGCAACGACGGGACCCGGCCGCCCTGGTCCGGCAGCTCCGTCATCCGGGTCGGCCAGGCGATACGGCCGAGATAGCGCGTCACCAGCGCCGCTTCCGGCGACCGTCCGAGCTTCCCCCGCGCGACGATGTGAAGGAGGATTACGCCTGCCCCGCCGGCGACGCCGCCGCCACCGGTGCGTCGCCAAACGCCCACATCCGCTCCAGATTGTAGAAGGAGCGCACCTCCGGGCGGAACAGGTGGACGATCACGTCGCCGGCGTCGATCAGCACCCAATCGGCTGCGGGCAGCCCCTGGACCCGCGGGCTGCGGCCGCACTCCGCCTTGATCCGCTCGGCGAGCTTGGTCGCCATCGACGCGACCTGGCGCGTCGAACGGCCGGACGCGATCACCATATGATCGGCGATCGACGACTTGCCGGCGAGCGGGATGGAGACGGTCTCCACCGCCTGATCGTCGTCCAGGCTCTGGAGCACCAGGCGATGCAGCGCATCCGCTTCGGCGGGATCGGCGGGACGAAGCGCGGGTCGGGCGGGCAAATCGGCTCCTTAGTTTTGGTCGGGCGGGAAGCGGCCTGCCCAATCGGGGTCGGCCGCGCGCAGGCTCGTCGCGGAGGTCGGGTCGAGGCGAAAGCGCAAGCGCACCAGGGCCGGCAATCTCCACGTCGTCCAACGCCTGGCCTGCTCCGGTCGGCGATCATAACGCCGGAACCACGCCATCGCCGGACCTGCGATGCTGGCCCGGTTATAGGACGGCCGGGCGATCACCGCAATCGGCACGGCACGCGCGATGCCCCGCCAGTCGCGCCAGCGGTGGAACTGGGCGAGATTGTCCGCGCCCATCAGCCAGATGAACCGCGTGTGCGGGTAGCGGCGCTGCAGCGCGCGAAGCGTATCGATGGTGTAGCGGGTGCCGAGCCGCGCCTCGATCGCGGTCGGCCGGATCGGCGCATGCCGTGCCATCGCGCGCGCCGACGCGAGCCGGGCCGCCAGCGGCGCCATGCCGGCCGCGGGCTTCAGCGGGTTGCCGGGCGACACCAGCCACCAGGCCTCGTCCAGCGCCAGCGCGCGGATCGCCGCCAGCGTGATCCGCCGATGCCCGCCATGCGCCGGATTGAACGAACCGCCGAGCAGGCCGACACGGCGGGTCAAGTGCGCCATCGGGCTTCATCGTGCGAGGGGCGAGGAGATGAAAACCGCACCGGAGATGTCGGTCGGCTCACCCGCCGCCCTGGGAAACGCACCCTCATTGCGCCAGCGTAGCCTCTTGCGATCCTACAGGACAGGCTTGCTCCGCTGCCCCCTGCTCGCCTAGCCTGTCGGCATGACCGGAGCAGTCGAGGCGGTGGGAGACGCGGCGAGCGGGGCGGCCTGGGCACGCGCGGTCGAGCCCGCGGCGGGCGGAGCGAGCCTTGGCGCGACGAGCGACGTCTGCCTCAACTGCGGAACGCGCCTGATCGGGCGTTACTGCCACGCCTGCGGCCAGAGCGCGCACGTGCATCGCACGGTGGCTTCGGTCGGGCATGATCTGGCGCACGGGCTGTTCCACTTCGAGGGCAAGATCTGGCGCACGCTGCCGATGCTGGCGTTGCGGCCGGGCGCGCTGACGCGGCGGTACATCGCTGGGGAGCGGGCGCGGTTCGTGTCGCCTCTGGCGTTGTTCCTGTTCGGCGTGCTGCTGATGTTCGCCG
Organism: uncultured Sphingomonas sp.; assembly: GCF_964250165.1. Classification (GTDB taxonomy): domain Bacteria; phylum Pseudomonadota; class Alphaproteobacteria; order Sphingomonadales; family Sphingomonadaceae; genus Sphingomonas. The sequence goes on from NZ_CAXUEK010000005.1 coordinate 64,948, forward strand.
CCATCGAGGTGCTCGGGCCGCCGCTCCGACCGCATGCGCAGGTCTCGCATAACGGTCGCGTCCTGACGTCGGCGGACCTGCAGGTCGAGATCGCCGATGCCCGAACGAAGGTGGCGCGCCTGCAACAGGAACGGCGGTCCGCGACCGGCGCGACGGCCATCGCACTCGACCGCCAGCTCGAATCGGCTGGCGCCGATCTTCACGGGCTGCTCTCGGCCGAGCGGGTGGTGCAGGGCGTCGAGCATCCGACCACGATCGCGGGGCCGGTGCATACCGGTTGGGACAGCCTGGACGCGAGGATCGCCTCCGCGCGTGCCGATCCCGCGCTGGCGCTCCTCCAGATCGAGGCGAACGCGCACAAGTTCGCCTGGGCGCTGATCCCCATTTCGCTGCCCTTCCTGTGGGCGATGTTCTTCTGGCGGCGCGAGTACCGGATCTACGACCACCTGGTGTTCATCACCTATTCGCTGGCTGCCGTCATGCTGCTGCTGGTGGGGATGGCGGCGCTGGGTGCGACCGGTGCGTCGACCGATTGGGCGCTGTTCCTCGTCCCCGTCCACTTCTTCCTGCAACTGCGCGGCGCCTATCGGCTCGGCTGGTGGGGCGCGGCGTGGCGGACGGCGGGGCTGATGTTCGGCGCGACCTGGTCGCTCCTGCTGTTCGGCGCGATCGTGCTCTGGCTGGGGACCGCCGGCTAGCGGCAGGGAAAGCGCTGGGCGATCACGCGGGCATAGCCATCCTTGAGCGGCAGCTTCTGCGCCGCGGGCGGCAGCGCCGCAAGGCCGTCGATCATGTCGGTGATGCCGATCGACTGACCCTCCGGCACGCAGGCGATCGGCGGCTTGCCCGCGGCGCGGCGCGCGTCGCGGTCAGCCTTGAGCTGTGCCGTCGCAGTCTGCGCTTCGGTGCGCAGCAGCGGGAAATCCGGCGAGGTGAACGCGGCCAGCGGGTTGGCGCGGAGCGCGCTCGCCTTGGCCACGAACGTGCCGACCGTCATCGTCGCGCCGACCGGAGCCGCCAGCGCGATCACCGCCGTGATCGCCACGCGCCAACGCTTCATCACCGACCTCGCCCTTAACGACAGGGATAGGTCGCTACGATCACGCGCCTGAACCCGTCCTGAAGGCTGACGCGGCGCTCCGCGGGCGGGATACGCTGCAGGCCCGCGATCATCTGGTTCGCGGACATGCGCGTATCGTCGGATGCGCAATAGAGCGGCGGTTGGCCTGCGGCGGCGCGGACCTTCTTCTCGGCGGCGAGATTGGCGACGGCGACGGCGGACTCCCGCTTCAGCAAGCCGATATCGCCGGAGAAGAGCGCGAACGGACCCTTCGCCTTCAGCCCGGCGATCTTGGCGAGGAACTCCTCGACGGTCATCGCCGCACCCGCCGGGCCGGCGAGCCCGAGCAGGACGACGGCGGCCGCCGCCCCGATCGCAAGCCTCACGCGCCGAGCGGCGAGGGCGCGCCGAACGGACCGGACGGCCGGCGCGTCTTGGGGATGGAGGTGCCGGCCTTGACGACCTGCGGCGCCTTGGTCCCTTCGTCGGGACGACCGATATCCTCGCCCGCGACGATGCGCTTGATCTCGTCGCCGGTGATCGTCTCATATTCCAGCAGCGCACCCGCGACAGCGTGGAGCTGATCTAGATGGCCGGTGATGACGTCGCGGGCACGGGCCAGCCCGTTCTCGACCAGCTTCTTGATCTCGCCGTCGATCAGCAGCGCGGTCTCGTTGGACATGCTGGCGCGCTGGGTCTGGGTATAGCCCAGGAAGCCCTCGCCCTGCTTTTCCTCATATTCCAGCGGACCGATCGCGTCGGACATGCCCCATTGCGTCACCATCGCGCGGGCGAGCTTGGTCGCCTGCTTGATGTCGCCTGACGCACCCGACGAGACCTTGTTATAGCCGAAGATCACCTCCTCGGCGACGCGCCCGCCCATCACCGTCGCCAGATCGGCGATCATCTTGTCGCGATGATAGGAGTAGTTGTCGCGCTCGGGCATCGACACGACCATGCCGAGCGCGCCGCCACGCGGGATGATCGTCGCCTTGTGGATCGGATCGGACGCGGGCTCGTGCGCGCGGACCAGCGCATGGCCCGCCTCGTGATAGGCGGTCATCCGCTTCTCGTCGTCGGTCATCACCAGCGACTTCCACTCGGTGCCCATGATGACGCGGTCCTTGGCGAGCTCGAACTGCGCCATCGAGACCAGCCGCTTGCCCAGGCGCGCGGCCATCAGCGCCGCCTCGTTGACCAGGTTGGCGAGGTCCGCGCCGGCCATCCCCGGGCAGCCGCGCGCGATCGTGCGCGCGTCGACGTCGGGTGCCAGCGGCACCTTCTTCATGTGGACTTCGAGGATCTTCACGCGGCCCTCGATGTCGGGCAGCGGCACGGTCACGCGCCGGTCGAAGCGGCCGGGACGGAGCAGCGCGGGATCGAGCACGTCGGGACGGTTGGTCGCCGCGATGATAATGATGCCCTCATTGGCATCGAAGCCGTCCATCTCGACCAGCAGCTGGTTCAGCGTCTGCTCGCGCTCGTCATTGCCGTTGCCGAGGCCGGCGCCGCGATGGCGACCGACGGCGTCGATCTCGTCGATGAAGACGATGCAGGGCGCGGACTTCTTGGCCTGCTCGAACATGTCGCGGACGCGGCTCGCGCCGACGCCGACGAACATCTCGACGAAGTCGGAGCCCGATATGGTGAAGAACGGCACCCCCGCCTCGCCGGCGATGGCGCGCGCCAGCAGCGTCTTGCCGGTGCCGGGGCTGCCGACCAGCAGTGCGCCCTTGGGGATCTTGCCGCCGAGCCTTGCGAACTTGGTCGGGTCCTTCAGGAACTCGACAATCTCCTGCAGCTCCTCGCGCGCCTCGTCGATGCCGGCGACGTCGTCGAAGGTGACCTTGCCTTCCTTCTGCGTCAGCATCTTGGCGCGGCTCTTGCCGAAGCCCATCGCGCCCGAGCCGGTGTTGCGCTGCATCTGCCTGAGCACGAAAAAGGCGACGCCGAGGAAGAGCAGGAACGGCAGCGAGTTGATCAGCATATACTGCCAGATCGACGGGCCGTCCTCCGGCTTGGCGGTGATCGTCACCCCCTTGTCGCGCAGCTTCTGCACCAGCGTGGGATCGCTGATCGGATAGGCGCGGAACTTCTCGCCGGATTTGAGCGTGCCCGAGATCATGTCGCGCGAGATGTTGACGTCCCCGACCGCGCTCTCGTCGACCTTGTCGAGGAAGGTCGAATAGGCAATCGTGCCGCCCGAGGGCTGCGACGGCCGCCCGTCGATCACGGTCACGAACAAGGCGAGCCCGAGCAGGATCGCCACCCAGACGAGCAGGCTCTTCATCCAGGGATTGCCGCCCGAGTTCTCGGGCCGCTTGTCGTTGTCGTTCATCGGCGGGTCTGCCCTTTCGCCGACCAAGATAAGCAGCGGCAGGTTAATGGCAATGGAACGAGCGACGCAGATGCGTTGATCAGGGATAGCGGCGCGGCGGGGCGGGCAAGAAACGCCACACCGCACCGCAGGGCGTGACCAGGACGTCGGCCTGGGTAGCCGCCCTACCCTGCGCCAGCGCATCGAGCAGCGGCTCGATATTGGTCGCGCGCTCAAGCGCCGCGCCGCCGCTCGCCGCGCGCACCGAGCGGATGGCCTCACGGGCGAGGCGGCGGCAGACCTCGCGCGGCAAGTCGGCCATGTCCAGCCAGCGTTCTTGCTCTGGATCGGACACCTCGGTCGGCGTCACCGTGCGGGATCGCCAAAGCCAGGCGTGAACGGCCTCGAGCGCCGCGTCCGCCTCGCCGGCGTGGCGGGCGGCGTCAGCAAGGCCATTGACGTCGAGCCACGGCGTTGCCGAGAGCAGCCGACGGACCCGCGCGCGCTCGAAACGCTGGTCGTCGTTGGACGGATCGGCGATCACCGGCAGGCCCGCGGCCGCTGCCACGTCGGCAAGCTCCGTGCGCCGCCATCCGAGCAACGGGCGGACAATGATCGGACCGTCCGCGGTGTCACGTCGCGCCCGGATACCGGCGAGCCCTGCAGGCCCCGCACCCCGAACGGCGCGCATCAGGAACGTCTCGGCCTGATCGTCGGCATGGTGCGCGGTGGCGAGGGCCGGCGCGCCGATCGACACCGCCCAGCGACCGAGCAGCGCGTAGCGGACGACGCGGGCCGCGGCGTGCATGTTCCCGCCCGTGATCGGCGTATCGGGGCGGAGCGTCACGTGCGGCACGGCAAGTGTCGCGCAGGCGGTGGCGACCTGTTCCGCCTCGGCCGCACTTTCGCCACGCAGGCCGTGATCGACGGTAGCGGCGACGATGCGGCCCGGCAGCGCGGCGTGCGTGAGCGCGAGCATCGCCATGCTGTCCGGGCCGCCCGAAACCGCGAGGGCCAGCGACTCACCCGGGCGCAACCCCTCTGGAAGGACGCGGGCGAGGTCGGTCAGAAAGCGGGCGGCAAGCGTGCCCAACGTTACCCACCCCTGGTGTGGGGCGATGTACGACTACCTACACTTCGCCGTCGCACGGCCCGCCGCCACATCGGCCTTCATCTTCGCACCGAGCTTCGCGCCATAGACGTCGCCCAGCTCGTCATACACCTTGCACGCCTCGGGCAGCTTGCCCAGTTTCGTGAGCGACTGGCCGAGATAGAAGAGGCTTTCCGGCGCCCGCTCGCCATCCGGCATCTTCTTGTAGTTCTCGTAGAACGCCATCGACGCCAGGCTCGGCTTGCCGTCGTCGAGATAGGTGCGGCCGAGGAGGTTCTGTGCGTAGCTGTAACGGCGCGCCTTGGGATAGTCGGCCGCCGCCTTCTTCAGCGCCGTTTCGGCTTCGGGATAGCGCTTCGCCTGCCACAGGCGATAACCGTACAGATAGGCGTCCTCCGCGGGATCGCCGGACTCCGGCCGGGCGATCGGCGCCGGGTTGCCGACCTCGTCGGATGCGGCAGGAGGCGTGCTCGGCCTGCCGGTGACGGCCCGCGCTCCCGGCCTCGGGCGGAACGGCGCGGGAGTGGACAGATCGGCGTCGCCGACCGCGGCGGCAGGGGGAGCGCCCGCCCCCTCCAGCGCCTTCAGCCGGGCGTCGGTGGCGCGACGATATTCATCCAGCGCGTCCTGTGCCTGGCGGGCCTGGTAGCCGGCCTGCTCGACCTGCCCCGTCAGGCTCGCCATCTGCCCCTCCAGCGACGCCACGCGCGCGGTGAGGTCCACGACCGCGCTCGCCGCGGGCGTCCCGGTGGCGACGACCGGCGGGGCGGCCGCCTCCACCTCTGGCTGGAGATCCTGGCCGGCGCCGCCGGCGAACACCTTGCGCTGCACCGCGCGCATCTCGCCCTCCAGCTTGCCGACGCGGCCGGGCAAGTCGTTCTGCGCCGCGGCCGGCGCGACGACGGCAATCGCCAGCAGGGGAGCGAGGAGATGACGGGCACGCATGGCAACATCCCGGAAAAGCGGCACTAGGGCGCGACTATAGCCGCGCGACGCCGCCCGGCTAGAGGCTATGGCGTCGCCGTGGGCGCCGGCAGCTGGCGCGCGGATTGAAGGTTCGCACGCTGGGTCTCGCTCAGCACGCGCCGCGGGGGCGTCGGCCCGGACGGCACCTGCCCGGCCGACGCCGCGGGCGTGCCCAGCGTCTCGGCCGGCGTCGCCGCCTGGGACGCGACGGCGCCCGCCTGCCGCGCTGCCACCGCCGCCGCGCCGATCCGCAGGTCCTTCAGCGGCTGGGAGCTCGCCGGCAGCGCGGGCAGCGCCGAGCCGTTCAGCGCCACGCGCAGCTTGTCCGGACGGCCGATATCGACCAGCGGATCGACGGCGGTCGCGGGCACGTCGAAATGGTCGCCCGGCGCCATGGTGCCGAGATACAGCGTCTTTGCCCCGTCATGGACGCGCAGCCAGACGCGATCGGTGGTGGTCAGCGTCACCTGCCCGCCGGTCGCCGGGATCGCGGTCGGCGCGGCCGCCGGACGCGGCCGCACGACGCGCGCACCCTCCGCGGCGTCCGCGCCCGTCGCGACCGAGGCCGGCGCCGCGCCGCGCCGGAACAGCCCGGAGCCATACCACAACCCGACCAGCACGATCAGCGCCAGCGCCAGCCCCGCCGTCACGATCGCCAGTCCGCGCGATGGCACCCGTGCCGGATCGGGTGGCTCGTACGGCTGGAAATCGGGCGTGCGCGGGCCCAGCCGGGCGAGCTCGCCGCGCAGCTGCCGGGTGATCGCGACCTCGTCGACGCCAACCGCGCGCGCATAGGCCTTCACGAAACCGGTAGCATAGGTGTTCGACGGCAGCCCGGAATAGTCGCCGATCTCGATCGCCTGCAGGTGGCGCAGCGGGATCCGGGTGCGGCTGGCGATCTCGGCAAGCGCCACGCCCTGGCGCTCGCGCGCGGACCGCAACGTCTCGCCGACCGCTGCGGGCGCCGCCGCCGGAGCGGCGGGCGAGGGCTGGTCCATGATATGCTTCTCCGCTCGGGGGTGCGGTTATGAACCGCTGATGTTCCAGAGCCGCTGGGCCAAGTCAATCGAGGCCCAACCGCCGCCAGCGGGCGCTCAGGCCAGTTCGACGCCCGCCGCCTCAGCCCAGCCGGTCAGCGCGGCGCGCAGGTCGCGCGGCGGCCGGGCCAGCCAGTCCGTCATCGCGTCCTGCAGCCGCGCCCGGTCGAGGCTCCGCACCATCGCCTTGATCGGCCCCACCGCGGCCGGCGTGATCGACAGCCGGTCGATGCCGAGGCCGATCAGTGCCATCGCCTCCAGCGGCCGCCCACCCATCTCGCCGCAGACCGCCAGCGGCACCGCCGCCGCCGCCGCCGCCGCCGTGACCCGATGCAGAAAACGCAGGATGGACGGCGAGAGCCAGTCGTAGCGCTCGGCGAGCTTGGGATTGGCGCGGTCGGCCGCGAACAGGAACTGGGTCAGGTCGTTGGTGCCGACGGACAGGAAGTCCACGTCCGGCAGGAGCAGGTCGAGCTGCTCGGCCAGCGCCGGCACCTCCAGCATCGCGCCGTAGCGGATGTGCGCGGGGAGCGGGCGCTTGCGTGCCGTGACCCAGGCGCGCTGCGCCTCGAACAGCGCCTTCGCCTCGTCGAACTCCCACGCCTCCGACACCATCGGGAACATGACGTTGAGCGTGCGGCCCGCCGCCGCCTCGATCAGCGCGCGCGCCTGCGCCTTCATCAAGCCGTCGCGCTCCAGGCTGAGCCGCAGCGCGCGCCAGCCCATCGCCGGGTTCTCCTCCGCGGCCGAATGCTCCTTGAGATAGGGCAGCGCCTTGTCGCCGCCGATATCGACGGTGCGGAAGACGACCGGCCGTTCGCCGGCACCGTCGAGCACCTCGCGATAGAGCCGCTGCTGGCGCTCGCGCTGCGGCAGCGTGGCGGAGACCAGGAACTGGAACTCGGTACGGAACAGGCCGATGCCGTCCGCGCCGGTCAGGTCCAGCGCCGCCACATCATCGCGCAGGCCGGCGTTGACCATCACGGTCACGCGCGTGCCGTCCCTGGTGACGGGCTCGACGTCCTTCAGCGCGGCGTAGGCGGCACGGCGGCGCTGGCGCAGCGCCGCCTTCGCCGCGAACGCCTCCTCCAGCGCCACCGTGGGGCGCACGAGGCAGGCGCCCTCCGTCACGTCGAGCAGCAGCAGGTCGCCCTCGTTCACCTGCCGGCGCAGATCGCGGGCGCGGCCGAGCACGGGCACGCCCATCGCGCGCGCGACGATGATGACATGCGCGGTGAGGCTGCCCTCCTCCAGCACCACGCCCTTCAGCCGCCGGCGGTCATATTCCAGCAGCTCCGCCGGGCCGAGATTGCGCGCGAGCAGGACCGTGTCCTGGCGCAGGCCGAGCTGCGCCGCCGTCCCCATCTGGCCGGAGACGGTGCGGAGCAGCCGGTTGGAGAGGTCCTCCAGGTCGTGCATCCGGTCGGCGAGCAGCGGGTCGTCGATCTGGCGCATCCGCTGGCGGGTGCGCTGCTGGACGCGCTCGATCGCCGCCTCGGCGGTCAGGCCGCTGTCGA
>NZ_CAXUEK010000006.1:0-16999 GCF_964250165.1 uncultured Sphingomonas sp.
CCCGACTTGTCGGCGTGACCCGCCAGCATGACCTGCGCGTTGCCGCAGCTCTGATACTGGGTAACGGCGTTGTCGAGGATCGACGCTGCCTCGGGCGTGACGTCCGACTTGTCCCATTCGAAGAACACGATGAACGGACCCGGCGAGCACACCACCGCAGGCGGCGGGGGCGGCGGCGGCGGGGGAGCCGGCGGCGGGGGCGGCGGCGGCGGCGGCGGGGGCGGCGGCGGCGTGAAGAAGTTGTAGGTCAGGCCGCCCATGATGCTGTGCGACCGGAAACGACCGTCATATTCGCGGCTGTTGACGTTCACCAGCTTGATGTTGTCCGCCGTGAAGAAGCGATACTTCACCGATGCGTCGATATGGCTCGACAGCGGCGCGCGAACGCCGGCCAGGCCCTGATAGGCGAACACCGTGTCCGAATCGTCCAGGAAATAGCCGTAACGATTGAGCCCGTATTGCGCCTTGACGCGCGCCACACCGACACCGCCGCCGACGAAGCCCTGGATCCCGTCGTCATCGCCAAAGTCGAGCAAGCCGTTCAGCATGAAGCTGAGCGCGGACGTCTTGCCGCCTGCCAGCGGATACACGCCCGCCGGTGCGAGCGTGAATGCGCCCGTCGGGCCGAAGCTCGGAGTCACCACCGACGAGGCGTAGCTGTCCACCGCCGCCTGGCGATAACCAACCTCGGTCTCGACGCGGAACCCGCCGAAATCGTAGCCGACGTTGCCGTCGACATCCCAGCCGTAATTGTGGTTCACGCTGTTGGCGCGCCGCACCAGCGTGCCGCTGGCCTGCTGCTGAATATCGTACTGCAGATCTTCGACGATCATACCGCCGCCTTCCACGCCGACGTACCACGACTTGTCGCGGGCGAGGGCGGGCGTGGCGAGCGCGGTAGATGCCAGCGCCAGAACGACGGCAAGTTTCCGCATGTTGAACCCCTTTTCCAATGTCACTCAGGACAGCGCCAAACTCGTTATCGGATGCTTGGTTGCCATGCAAGGTGACATTGGACCAGGAACGTGGCTTTTGTGTCACAGTTCGGCCGGCGAGTGTGCTAGGCGGCGCCGATCAGTCCGTGGGTGCGCAAGGCGGCCAGCACGGCCCCCAATACGGCACGCGCCTCGGCATCGATCGTGCCGCCGCCGGTCGGCACGGCGATCGCGGCGGTCTGCGCGCCCACCACCTGCACGCCGCCGATCTCCAGGCGCTGCGCCGCGAGCGAGCCGATCCGCCACGTTCCGCCCGCGAACGTGGCGGGGCAGCCGTCCGCGTCGCTCCAGACCGTCAGCCCCTCGCGCGGCGCGACGAACCGCCAGCCGCCCGCCGTCCAGCCCGCCAGCGTGTGGGCTTGCCCCGCCCAGGCCCCGGTCGGCGCGGCGCCGACGATCCATGCCTGTCCGCTGGCCGGATCGGTCGGCGGCGCGTCGCGCCCGACCGCGGCGACGCCCGGCTGCGCCAGCAGGTCCACCCGCGCCAGCGCCTCGTTGACCGTCATCTCCTTCTGCGCCTGCCCGGCGTCCAGCAGCGGCAGCGCCCATCGCGCGGTCTCACTCATCGTTCCGCCTCCCCCTCCAAGATCGCCGGCGACGATTCGCCATAGGTGCCGCGCTGCCGCACCGTCACGGTCGCGCCCGCGTCGCGCTCGGCCGCCGTCAGGGCGATGAACGGCGCGTCGACCACCGCCTCGCGGGCCACCCCGCCGCTCGCCACCGTCACCCGATACGCCTCGCGCTCCTCGCCGAGCGGCACGTCGACCCGGTCGAGCCAGCGCCAGCCCGCCCGGCTGCGGCGGGTCCAGCCCACGCCGTCGCCGTCGCGGCGCAAAGCCACCGGTGCGGGCGGCGTCACGGACGCACCGGTCAGCGGGGCCGTCACGATCACCGGTTCGGCATCGCCCACCCCCGTCGCCATCACCCGCACCTCGCCGCCGAGTGCCGTCAGCGGCAGATCGATGGCGCGCGCGGCGTCGCGCTCGACCAGCACGAACCGGTTCCCCGCCGCGATCGCGGCCGCGCCGTCCGTGCCCCGCCGCCCGCGCCACAGCTCGCCCAGCCGCCAGCGTCCCCCGCCCAGCGGCTCGGCACGCCCGAACTGGAGCAGCTCGTCGCCCACCAGCGCCAGGTTCGCGCCGCCGTCCAGCCCGGCCGCATCCGCGTCGCTCAGCGCCATGTCCGCGCGCGCCAGCGTCACGACCAGCGCGTCGCGCCGGTCGGCCAGCGTCGTCGGCGCGGGCGCGGGCGGCGTCGCCACCGTCCCGATCACCGCCGGCGCGGCGGTCCCGCCCGCCGCGATCCAGCTCGCGCCGCCGTCCAGGCTGTAGAGCAGCGCCGCCGAGCGCCAGCCCGCCCCCGTTCCGCTCGCCAGGACCGTGAGCCGCGGCTGCGTCAGCAGCGCGTCCTCCAGCGCCGGCAGCTCCGCCGCATGCAGCAGCGTCGTCCCCGCCAGGCGATCCGGCGCGGGCAGCGCGCGGCCGCCGCTCGCCGCCATCGGCAGCGGCGCGGGGGTGAGCGGCGTCAGCTCCAGCGTCACCGCCATGCCTGCCCCGGTCGACGCCGAGGGGCCATCCAGCGCCACCGCATCGACGCGCCATGTCCCCGCCTCGCCCGCCACGCTCACCGCATCGCCGGGGACGATCGCCAGCGCGTCCAGCGGCGTCGTCACCGTGCGCTTCACCCGCCCTGCCTCGCCGCGCGCCAGCGCCGCCGCCGCGATGCCCTTGGCCGCGTCCGCCGACAGCGCCGCCGGCAGCTCCAGCGCCAGCGTCGCGCCCTCGCCCGGCCGTCGCGCCTGCTGCAGCCCCGCCTGCCAGTCGCGCGCCGGCTCGTAATAGCCCGCCGTCACCCGCGCCGGGGCCGCGTCCGCCGCCGCCACGTCGCGCGTCTCGCGCGCCGGATCGGGCGTCACCGCGACGGCCGCCGGCGCCGCGTCGCGCATCTCCAGCCCGGCGAACCAGGCCCCGCTCGCCGCCGCCAGCGTCTCCAGCGCGGTCCGCACGCTGCCGTCCGCCGCCGCGAAACCGTCGAGCGCCAGCGCCGGCGCGCCGCTCACCTCCGGGGCCAGCGCGCGCGCGATCGCACCCACGCTCACCGCGCCCGCATCCGCGATCACCTCGAAACTCAAGGACGGGATCCGATTGCCGAAGCTCTCCAGTTGCAGCTGCTCGAACACCGCATAGGCGCAGCCGCGATGCGCCGGCGTCAGCCCCGCGCCTTCCGCCGACGCGATCAGCGGGTCCGCCGCCTGATCCTCGCCGCCCGCGTGCAGCCGGAACCCGGTCGCCGCCTTCCAGTCGCCGGCCGCGCCGCGCAGCAGCTGCCCGTCCGCCCAGATGCGCCCGACGTCGAGGACCGGCCGCCCCGACAGGAGCACCGCGAACGACGCCGCATAGCTGTAGCTGGTCTCGCTCGGCCGCCCCTTGCCGCCGCCCGCCATGCTGCGGCTCTCGATCAGGTCGGTCGCCCAGATCACCGTGCCGGCGACGCGCATCGTCCCGAACAGCCGCGGGATCGGCGAGCCGTAGGACGAGGTCTGCACCCGCAGGTCGGACAGCCGCGCGCCCTCGCGCCCCTTGGGCCGGAACAGCACGTCGTGATCGATGGCGTTCCCCGCCAGCGCCCCCAGCGCGCCGCCGATCGGCCCGCCCAGCGCCGTCCCGACGGCGGTCAATACCAGCGTCGCCATCTATCTGACCCTCCCCTGTTCCGCCCGCCATGCGCCCAGCACCGGCCAGGGCGGCGCGCCCGGTCGCTCGACCACGCGCCGCAGCCCCGCGTCCGCGTGGACGAAGCCGCCCTCCGTCCTGATCCCCAGATGGAGCTGCCCCGGTCCGGTCCGCATCAGCAGCAGATCGCCGGCGGCCGCGCCGTCGCTGCGCGCCATCACCGCGTCGAGCCGCGCCGCCACCGCATCCGCGTCGCCGGTCCGCAGAGCATAGCCGGTCGGCGCCGCGACCCCGCACGCCAGCGCGGCCAGCCCGACACAGTCCAGCCCGTGCGCCGGATCGCGCCCGTGCAGCCGGAACCGCGCCCCCACCGCCGCCCGCGCGGCGTCCGCGACGCTACTCACTGCCCCGGATACCGCGTCAGCAGATCGACGCCGGGCAGATACGGCTCGCCGCGAAAGTTCAGCGCGTTGCCGAACCGCCCCGCGCAGGTCGCGAGACGCTTGTCGCATCCCTCCACCAGCTCGACCAGCGCGCCCGGCTCGACCATGAACGCGGGCGGCGCGCGCAGCGTCACGGCCGCGCCCGCCGAGCCGAGCACCGCGCTCTCCAGCCCGGCGTTCGCGCCGCCGATCCAGCGCAGCCGGCCGTCGCCATAGGCGTTGGGCGACGGCTCGCCCGCATCCACCGTCACCGCCGGACCCGCCACGCTCACCACCCGCGCGAAGCGCCGCCGCCCGGCCATCGGCACGCGGCAGCGCCGGTCGCCCAGCTCGGCGCGGCATTCGGGGGCGCACGGCTCCGTCACCGCCCGCGCCAGTGCCGCCGCCGGCCCCTTCAGCTCGGCGGTGAACTGCCCCGCCGTGAGCGACACCGCCCCGATCGTTCCCTCGCCCAGCGCCACCCGGCCGGGCGCGCCCGTCCAGTCGACCGCGAACAGCGTCACCCGCGCGCCGTCCCAGCGCCCCGCGAGCAGATCCGCTGCGCCGATCGCATCCGCGGTCAGCGCGCCCGCCACATCCATCGTGTCCGGCCCCAGCCCGATCTCGCGCCGGACGGCCGACGGCGTCATCCCCGGCGCGGCGCGATGCCGCAGCCCGTCGATCGCCAGGTCGCGGTCATGGCTGGTCAGCCCGATCGCCACCCCGTCCCGCCGCTCCACCCGCCAGCAGAACGCCAGCGTGGTCAGCTCGCCTGCAAGCATGTCCATGTTCAATCCTCCCCGGCACGGGGAGGGGGACCGCCAGCCGCAGGCTGGTGGTGGAGGGGGCTGCGCATCAGGCGAGCCGCTCCTGTCTGAACCCCCTCCGTCACGCGCCTCGCGCGCGACACCTCCCCGTCCCGGGGAGGAGTGAATCACCCCTCGCGGACCTCGACCAACGGCACGCTCGCCGCCTCCCCCGCCAGGAACGTCGCACGCGTCACGCTCAGCATATCGTCCGCGAACCGCACCGGTACGTCGAAGGCGAAGCTCGCGGTCACCGCCGCCCCTGCCGCCGGCGCCACGTCCAGCTCCACCCAGCCGCCGTCCGTCACCGCGAACCCCGCCGTCGCGACCCCACCGACCTGCACCGAGACGCTGCCGGCCACCGGCCGCGTGATCCGCCGACGTGCCGCCCCATAGCATTTCACCAGCGCGAACCGCCGCGTCGCGCCGTCGCCGGTCCCGATCGCCTCGTCGGCACCGTCGCTGTCGAACGGATCGCGCAACCGGAAGGCGCGCGCCGGCCCCAGCCGCGCGCGGAAAAAGGCGAGCAGCGCCGCGATGTCCGCCTCGCTGCGCACGCCGGGCCCGACGTCGTAGCGCGTCCGCGCCGCGGCCCAGTTCGCCTGGCGCTGCTCCGCGCCGCCCGCGCCCGCGACGATCGCGGTGGAGAAGCCGGGCGTCACCTCTGCATGTCGGCCCAGCGCCAGCGGCAACAGCACATCATCGAACGCGTCCACCGCTTCCTCCGCTTCCCAAACAACCAGCCCATCGCGCAGCACCTGCGGCAGCGCCCACAGCACCGCCTCCACCCCGCGCGCCCGCGCCGCGGCGGCCGCGTCCAGGATCGCGCGCCACTGCCCGGCAGCCGCCGCGCTCGCCACGAACCCCGCGAAATACTGCTGCCGCGCGGCCGGATAGCCCAGCCGCGCCGTCGCCGCCGCCACCGCCGCCCGCGTCGCCGCGCCATCGCCCGCCGCGCACCAGGCGTAATCCTCCAGCTGCAGCACGTCGAACGCCGGCCACGCCCAGCCAAGCGGCAGGTTCGCGCGCCGCGCCTCCGGCGCGGCCGGATCGAGCACGCCCGGCAGATAGCTCAGCAGATACGTCACGCACCCCGGCGCCGCCGCCTTCGCCGCCGCGCCCAGCGCCGCGGTCGACGCCGCCAGGCACGCCCCCGCCCGGTCCAGCGTCGCCATCGCGTCCGCGGTCAGCGCGCCCCGCACGGTCGGCACCGGACCGGGCGCGAACGCCGCCACCGCCGCCGCATCGTAGAGGCACGGCGCGCCGTCCTCGCGCACCCACCACCACGGCTCGCCGACCTGGAAGCGCGGCGCCAGCCCCGCCGCCACCGCGATCCCCAGGAACGCCGCCGCGACGCCTTGCAGATAGCCCATCGCGTCCGCGTTGGCGGGCGACAGCAGCGTCGAGGGCGGCGTGTAGCCGGTCAGCGCCGGCGCGCCGTCCGCCGCCCGCTGCTTCCATGCCTCCGGGCAATGCTGGTCGAGCAGCTCGTACGACAGCGACCAGATCACGTCGTAGCCGAGCGCTCGCGCCCGGCGCGCGAAATCCGCATGCCACGCCGTGGAGGCGGCGTTGAGCGCGCCGCCTTCCGCCGTCGCCAGCCCTCCTTCCAGCCGGAAGAAGTGGCTCATCCCGACATAATGGTTGATCAGCCCGCGATAGCCGAGCTGCACGACGTTGCGCAGCAGCCGCGCCGGCGTCAGGTGATACTGGTCGTCATAGCCCGTCGCGATGCGCAGCCCGTGTTCGGGCGCGACCGGATCGCCGATCGCCAGCACGCTGCCCGGCCCCTCGCAGGCGATGCCGGACAACTCCGCCCAGCCTTCGGCCGCCGCCGGCAGCGCCGCGTCGCTCGCCTCGACATAGCCCGGCGGCGCCAGCGACACGAACAGCCGGTCGACATCGCCCATCCACACCGGCGGGCCGCTCGTCCCGAAGCCGTTGCGCACGTCGGCGAAGTCGAGGCTCACCGTCGCGTCCTCGCCCGTGCCCTGGGCGTAGTTCCACAGCCGCACATAGGCCGTGAACGCCTCCCCGTCGGGGTTCCGCCCCTCGACGGTCAGCACCGCCCCGTCCACCTGGTCGAGCGGCACGACGCCGCCCGACCGCCAGCGGAAGCGGAGCCGGCACGCCCGGAAATCGCGCGCGGTCTCGTAAGCGAGCAGCGGATGATCGAACCGGTCCGCCGCCTCCCAGATCAGCCCGACCAGATCGCCCGCGCGATAGAAGACCGCGTCCACCCGCAGCGCATCCGGCCCGGTGGTGGTGACCGCCGCCATCGCCGGCCGCGGAAAGTTCACCGTCCAGAACCGCGGATCGAAGCGCGTCACGACGCCCTCCACCTGCACCGTCCGCTCCGACGCAAGCCAATACGGCATCTCGATCCTCCTTTCGTCATACCGGCCGTGCGGTCCCCGCAAATGCTACTTTGCGGGGTGCCCCTTGAGCCGGCCTCCAACACAGGACAGAGCGCCAGCCGTGAGGGAGCGCCAACCCTGCGTGTACATCCTCGCCAGCGCCTGTCTCGGCACGCTCTACATCGGCGTCACATCCAACCTGCTCGGCCGCCTCATGCAGCACCGGGAGGGCGCCTATTCCGGCTTCACCAGCCGCTACGGCGTCTACCGCCTGGTCTGGTTCGAAATGGCCGACAGGATGGAAGCCGCGATAGAACCGAAAAGCGCCTCAAGCGCTGGCGGCGCGACTGGAGGATGGCGCTGATCGAAGAGCGCAATCCGCATTGGGACGACCTTGCCGTCGGGCTCGGCCTCGCGCCGCTGCCCCGGCCTGAGATGGATGCCGGCGCGAGGCCGGCATGACGGCTGTTCAATGGCCAAGCTCTTCGTCACCCCGGCCTTGAGCCGGGGTCCAATCCCGTCCTCGTCCCTCGATGCGGCTGTCATCCATCGGCACGACCTGCCCCAACGCCTACCCGCACAGCGGCCCCGGAGCTACTCGCTCAACGCCACGCGCACCGCGCGCGCCACCTGTCGGCTCGATCGCTGCAGCATGTCCGGCGCACTCCCCGCCGGACCGGCGATCGTGATCGCCACCCGCACGTCGCGCGCGCCCGCCGCGGCGGCCGGCTCCACCCGCCCCGCCGCCGTCGGTACGAACAGTTCCGGCCCGCGCTCGCCGACGACATAGCCGCGTCCCGGCGTCACCGGCCCGCCGGTCGCGCGCCCCGGCAGCCCGCCGAGCACGCCCGCCAGCGCCGCCGCCACTCCCTGCCCCGCGCCGGTCGAAGGGAGCACCGCCCCGATCCCCGCCTTCAGCGCCGACGCCGCGATGGCGTCCATGGCCGAGACGGCCGCCTTCTGCAGGTCGTCGAACCCCAGCTTGCCCGTCCTCACCGCCTTGAGCAGCGATCCCTCGATGGCGCGCCCCGCGCGTTCGGCCCCCGCCGCCAGCGGCCCCTCCAGGCTCGCCCGCATCGCCGCCACGTCGGCCGCGAAGCCCGCGGTGTCCGCGCGCACGCCGACCACCAGCCCCTTCAGCTCCTCATCCATCCAGCACCTCCCGCATCCGCGCCAGCGTCGCCCCGTCGACCGGCCGCGCGCCTGCCCCCGCTGCCGGCGACGTCAACGCCGCCACCACCGCCGCCACCTCGGCCGGCGTCGCCCGCCAGAACTGCCCGGGCGACCAGCCGAACACCACCGCGCAGAACCCCGCTAATCGCAGGGCGGCGCTCCCAAACTCCTCCCCGGGGCGGGCGTAGGCACCCAAGGTTCCAGCGGCGCGAAGCGTCGTTGGGATGGCGGCGGAGGGAGGGGGACCATCCGCGCCAGCGGATCGTGGAGGGGGCTCCGATCCTGGCAATCCGCTGGTGACGGAGCCCCCTCCGCGCCCGGCTGGCGCCGGCGGTCCCCCTCCCCGGCCCGGGGAGGAATGAGAATGCCTCACCGACCCGCCACGATTTGCCGCAGCAGCACGCCGAGCGCCGGCGTCGCCGCCGCCAGCCCGCCCGCCGCCACCGCCTCGCCCAGCGTCTGGCGCGTCACCGCCGCGGGCGCGTCGTGCCGGCAATGCCAGAACAGCCCCACCATCTCGGCGAGCGTCAGCCGCCCGTCCGCGGCCCGCTCGACCAGCGCGAACAGCGGCCCCAATTCCTGCTCCGCCGCGACCAGCGCCTGAAAGGTGGGCCGGAGCACGAACGCCGCTCCGCCGACCCGCAGCGCAGCCTCCCCGCGCAACGGATTGGCAGCCTTCTCCCTCTCCCCTGCGGGGGAGAGGGGCTCGCTCGCCTCGCGAGCGGGTGGCGCCGCCATCTCACCCCCGCTCACGCCGCCACCACCTGCCCGGAACTCTCCAGGCTCATCGTGTAAGACCGCTCCCCGTTGAAATCCCCGGCATAGTCCAGCCGCGTCACCAGGAACCGCCCCGTCATCGACGCGCCGCCTTCGAAGCTCAGCCGGTAATCGTCGATCAGCCCCGCCAGCGCGTTCCCGCGCAGCCGCGCTTCCGCCGCCGAGCCGGTGAAGACGCCCGCGCCCGACACGCTCACCGAGCGCACGCCGGCGCCCGACAGCAGCTCGCGCCAGCCGCCCGAGTCCTTGCTCGTCACCACCACCGCCTCGCCGTTCACCGACAGCTGCGTGGTGCGCAGCCCCGCCACCGTCGCATAGGCCGGCGGCGCCGCGCCATCGCCGACCTTCAGCAGGAAGGCGCTGCCTCGTTCGATCCCCATCATGCTCGCTCCTTCAATTGACCCGATACAGTCGCACCGACCATTCCAGCCGGCCGACCCACCCGTCGCGCACCCGCGCCAGCCGCGTGCGTGACAGCGCGATGCCCGCCAGCCGCCAGCCATCGCCGCCGAGATCGGGGTCGAGCGTCGCCATCTGCTCCTCCACCCGCGCCATCAGCAGCCGGAGCCGCGCGGGCCGCTCGCCACCGTCGCGAAAGGCGATGCCCAGCGTGCCCACCCGCCCGGTCACGCCCGCGCCGTCGTCGGCGCGCAGCACCGGGTCCTCGACCTGCGCGTAGGGCATCGCCGCCCGCTCCGGCAGCCAGTCGTAGACGCGCAGCGGATCGAGCGCGGCGTTCTGGTCCAGCCGCACCATGGCCGAGGCGGCGAGCCAGTCGCCGGCGGTCACGCCGCCACTTCCGGCATCAGCCGCATCGCGCGATACGGCCGCCACAGCGCCGCCACCGCCGCGGGCGGCAGCACGTCGCCCTCGCGGTGCTCGACGAGATGCGCGACCAGCAGCACCAGCCCCTGCGCCAGCGCCGCCGGCAGCGCGTCCCAGCTTTGCGGCAGCGGCTCGGCCGGCGACCGCGCCGCCAGCGCCGTCCCGCAAAACGCCTCCGCCACCGCGAACGCCGCCGCCGCCGCCGCGCGCAGCACGTCGTCGTCCGCCCCGTCCGCCATCCGCAGATACACCCGCGCAGCATCCATCGCCCCGGCGACGATCGCCGCAGGCGCCGCTTCTCCGGTCATGTTGCTCTCCTGAAATCCTCCCCGGGACGGGGAGGGGGACCACCGCGCGCCAGCGCGGTGGTGGAGGGGGGTCGGACATTCTCCGGCCGTCCCGTCATGCGTCCACGCCGTCGGACGGAGACGCTTGCGCGTCACCGCCGCCCGCGCGGCCGAGTCCTCGATGAGCGTGCGCTGATCGAGGCTCTTGAGCGCGACTACGTCGCGCTGAACCGCATCACCTTGATCGCCTCCGCGTTCGTCACGCACCCGCCGATCCGCTTGGTCGCGTAGAAGCTCACGAACGGCTTGTTCGAATACGGGTCGCGCAGGATCGCCGTCTCGTTGCGCTCGGCGATCAGGTAGCCCAGCCGGAAATTGCCGAACGCGATCGCCAGCGCGTTCGCCGCCACGTCCGGCATGTCGCCCGCCTCCACCACCGGATAGCCGAGCAGCGTCGCCGGCTGCCCCGCCGCCAGGCTCGGCGCCCACAGGAACTGCCCGTCCGTCGTCTTGAACTTGCGGATGCGCGCCACCGTGGCGGCGTTCATCACGAAGCTCGCGCCCTGCCGGTACGGCGCGCGCAGCGCCTGCACCAGGTCGATCAGCCGCTCCTGCGGGTTGGCGCCGAAGTCGCCCGCCGCGCCGCTGGCGAGATACTGCAGCGTCCCGAACGGCCGCGCGCCGTCCGCCGTCGCCGCCACCGGCTGGGTCAGGAAGCCCCTGGGGCGGTTCACCCCCGATCCGCCCACGAACGCCGCGCCCTCGGCGCGCGCGAACTCGGTCGCGATCTCGTCCGCCAGCCACGCCTCGACGTCGAACGCCGCGTCGTCCAGCATCGCCTGGCTGGCGCTCGGATTGGCGTAGAGCTCGCCCGCCGGCGGGGCGATCTCGGTGAACACCGGCGTCGCCGTCTCGGGCCGGGCGTCGGTCTCCGCCGCCCAGCCGGACGGCGTGCCGCCGGTCGTCACCAGCTTGCGATAGCCGGCCGAGCCGACCTTCACCACGTTGGCGATCTGCCGGATCGGCGAGATCCCCGCCAGCGCCCGGTCGATCGCCGCATCGATCTCGCGCGGTACGGCATAGCCGCCTGCGTCGCCGGTCACGCCGGTGAACGCCTTCAGCTCCACCGTCGCGCCCGTCCGCACGAACCCCTCGAACGCCCGCGGCGGCCGCGCCGCCCCGTCCAGCACCGGCCTCTCGATCACATCCATCGTCACTTCTCCTGCTGAAAATCGTCATCGACGCGCTCGATCCGCGCGCCCGGCTGCATCGGCGTCGCCACCAGGCTCACCTCGATCAGCACCACGGCAAGCAGCTCGCGCCACGCCCCCTGCCGCGCCCGCACCGTCCGGAATCCCACCGACAGCCCCGGCAGCGCGCCGCCGCGGACCAGCCGCGCGGCGTCGGGATCGGTGACCACGCCCTCGACCCACAGCCCGCGCGCATCCTCGGCGACGGCGCGCAGCGTCCCCGCCGGCGCGCCGCGATGCTGCCACAGCAGCGGCACGATGCCCGCGCCCGCGAACGCGCCCGCCCGGAACACGTCGCCCGCCCGGTCCACCCGATCGAACAGCGCGGCGTGGCCCTGAAAGCGCAACCCCGCCGCCGCGGTCACTTCACCCAGTCCTTGAACCCCAGCCGCACCGCCAGCCCGCCGAGCAGCACCGCCGAGGCGATCCGCATCGCCCAGCCCCACGCGGCCCTCCATGCCGAGCGCTTGGCGTCGCGCCACGCGCGCAGCAGCTCGCGCAACTCGCGCACGTCCGCCGCCGCGCCCGCATCCGCCAGCCCCAGCCGGGTCAGCGCCCGCGTCGCGCCCAGTTCGCCCGCCGCCTCGGCGATCGCCTGCAGCGTGGTGAGGTCGCTCCCCTCGCGCGCGCCCTGCCCCAGCAGCTGCGCCAGCACCGTCTCGCTCATCGCCCCACTCCCACCATCTCGCGTTTCTCGTCGGCCGACAGGAAGTCTGCCGCGCTCACCATTCCCCACAGCCGCTCGCGATCCTCGCTCAGCGCCGGCACCCGGTTGAGGTCGACCGCCAGGCTCGCATCGGCGAACCACCCGCCCAGCCCCTGCGCGAGCCCGTCGAGCACCTGATGCGCGATGGGCAGCACCGCGAGCCGCCACAGCGCCCGGTTCGCCTCGCGATAGTTGGCGTAGGTCGCATCGCCCGGCAGCCCGAGCAGCATCGGCGGCACCCCGAACGCCAGCGCGATCTCGCGCGCCGCCGCCGCCTTCAGCTCGACGAAATCCATGTCCGCCGGCGTCAGGCTCAGCGCCTGCCAGCGCAGCCCGCCCTCCAGCAGCATCGGCCGCCCCGCCTGCGTCGCGCCGGCGAACCCCTGCTCCATCTCGCGCGACAGCCGCTGGAACTGTTCGGGGCTGAGCGTCGACCCGTCGCCCGGCTCGTAGACCAGCGCCCCCGACGGTCGCGCCGCATTGTCGAGCAGCGCCTTGTTCCAGGTCGCGGCCGCATTGTGGACCGCGATCGCCGCCGCCGCCGCGCCCAGCGCGCCCAGCCCGTAATGATCGTCCAGCGGGTTGCACAGCTTGAGGTGGATCACCTCCGGGCGAACCGGATCGGCACCGAGCCGCGTCGTCCGCGCGCCGACCCGGTACAGATACGCCGCCGGCCAGCCGCCCGCGTCCGGCTCCACCGCCACCCGCTCGGGCCGGAGCGGATACAGCGCCGCCGCCGCGCCCTCGGCGTCGCGCAGCACCTGGACGAACGCGTTGCCGTGCAGCTGCAGCTGCGTCGCCACCATCTCGGTCAGCGCCACGCCGCCGACGCGCCCGCGCACCAGCGCCGCCAGCGCCGGATCGGACGCGATCAGCGGCGCGCTGCCGACCGCCTCGGCGATCAGCCGCACCGCCCGCTGCGCGATGGCGTTGCGCGCATAGCCGTCGCGCACCTGCGCCTCGTACGACGGCGGCCAGGCGCCCAGCGCCGCCCCCGACCGCGACAGGGCCGGACGCGCCTCCGCGCGCCCGGCCCGCTTGCCGAACAGCTTCATGGTCTTTCTCCCAAGATCCTCCCCGGGACGGGGAGGGGGACCGCCCGGCGCAGCCGGGTGGTGGAGGGGGCTCGGCGCCGGGCGAACCGGTCAGGCCAAGCCCCGTCGCGGCAAAGCCGCGCCGTCGGTCGTCGCTGCGCTACGCCGGCCGGGCGGCCGTGTCCGTGATGAGCTGACGCTCCTCACGGCACTACAGCTGGCGCACCTGCGCCCGCTGTGCCGCCTTGCCGATCAGCAATTCCGTCAACCCCCACACCAGCGCGTCCGCCCGGTCCGGCGAGCGTCCCGGCCCGCGATACGCGCCGCCCGTCACCAGCCCGCACAGCTCGTCCTCCAGCGCCCGGAACCGCCCGGCATGGCGCACGCGGCCCTGCTCGTAGAGGTTCGCCACCGGCTCGGCGCGCGCCAGCTTGCCGCGGCTGGCATGGACCAGCCTGACCGGCAGCCCCGCGTCCGCCCCTTCCAGCACGTGGCGCACCATGTCGCCGCCCTGGTTCTTCTCCGCCACCACCCGGTCCGCGCCCCAGTGCGCCGCGCACGCCGCCACCGCCGCCGCCCAGCCCCCGGGCGAGAGCCCCGCCACGCTCGCATCCGCCAGCACATGGCCGATCCCGTCCGCGTCGATCCCTGCCGCGACGATGCCGCAGGCGTCGCCGTCCGCGCTCGCCGGCGGGTCCACCGCCACCACCACGCGGCGCAGCGCCGGCGCCGCCGCCTCCCGGCAGCCCTCGATCAGCGCGCGCGTCCACAGCGCGCCCTCGTGATCCTCGATCAGCTCGCCCTCCAGCTCCTGCCGGCCCAGCCGCGTGCCGCCATATTGGTTCTCGATCGCCTGGACGAACGCATCGGGCAGATGCCCGTTGTCGCGCGTCCGCCCTCGCGTCTCGACACAGTCCGGGAGCGCCATGACCTGGCGCATGAGCGGCACCGGCGCCGGGGTCGTCGTCACCACCACCTGCGGGCTGGCGCCCAGCCTGAGCCCCATCAGCAGATTGGACCAGGCCGCTTCGCCATACCGCCACTTCGCCAGTTCGTCGCACCAGGCGGCGTGATGCTGCGGCCCTCGCAGGCTGCCCGGGCGGGCCGCCGAGTAGATGTGCGCGATCGCGCCCGATGCGAACCGCAATTGCCCTTCGCTCGCGCGCCATTCCGCGGCGTCGCCGTGGCGCAGGATCGACAACAGGCCGCTCTCTCCCTCGATCATCACGCGACGCGCATCCTCGCGGGTGGCCGCGACCAGCGCGATGCGAGCGTCGGATTGGGCGCGGCCGATCGCCGCGACCCATTCCGCGCCCGCGCGCGTCTTGCCGAACCCTCGTCCGGCCCGGATCAGCCAGGCCCGCCAGTCCCCCGCCGGCGCGCATTGGCCGTCATGCGCCCAGGCCGCGAAATCGAGGAGCAGCGCATGACGTTGCGTCGCGTTGAGCTTCATCACCTCCGCGAACCGGCTGGCGACGGGCAGCCGGGCCAGTGCGAGCGACAGCCGCCGCGCGTCGCTCATCGGTCCGCCAGCCGCTGCGCCATCGCTTCCAGGCGCTTCAGCAGCGCCGCATCGATCTCCACCTGCAAGGGCGCCGCGCCCGCCTTCCTGCGCCGCCATGTGCCGTCCTGCAGCTTCAGCACCTGGATCGCCAGGTTCGCGTCGAACGGCACGGCGTCGGGCGGCTGGCGCTCGCCATCGGGATTGTCGCCGGTCGGCTCCTGGCCGAGCGCCTGCGCGATGAGTCGCTCGTGAAGCCGCTCGCGCCCCTGGTCGAAGGCTTGCGCCCACAACGTCGCGAACTCGCCGTCGCGCCGCTTCAGCTCGTACGCGGCGCGCGTGTGCTTGCCGACGGCGCGCGCCGCAGCCGATACGTTGCAGGTCGCCGCCAGCATGTCGAGGAACCTTGCGCGCACCTCCTTGCTCCAGCCCCGCCTGCTCATGGCGCGGACCTGCACGCCCGCACCCCGCTTGCTCAGCATCCTTCCCTCCCTTGATGTGGCGCCGAAGCCGCACGTCGACAGCGCCGGCTATCGCCGAGACGGCGCCCGGCCGGCCGGCCTCGGCGAAGCCGAGGACCGACGACGCCGGATTCACGCCGGCGTCGGCCTTGGATCGGCCCCCGATCCGCACCGCCCGACTCGCAATTCTTCAGCGTTCCCGATATGTGCCATATCAGCGTCGCGCTGTCAAGTACATTGTTCCATATCGGTTCGCGAGGGATCGCCTGCTGGCGGGTCGTAGCCGCTTGCAGGCGACCGCGCGCTACTCACTTCCGACTGGTGGAGCGACACCGGCGTTTCCCACGCTGACCCGCCCGCCTGCCCCAAGCTGCGTCAGCCGAGCCGTTCACGAGCCACGACGAAGCGTTAACCATGTCATCCGAATGAAGGACGCGGGGCCGCGCCCGGTCCCGCTAACCAACCCTGGTGCGAGCCGACGGGCGGCGTCGCGGCATCCGGGGGGGTGCAGGAATGTCTGGATCGAGTGTGTCGGCACTGCCGACCCCGGCGGCGCACGGCCGCCCGGCAGCCGATGGTCCTTGGCGGGCCGGGAGCGGCGCGGGGGGCCGCTCCCGGCCGGCCACGGCATGCCGGGGGGAGACGGCCCGGTCAGGCAGCCGCCTGGCAAGTATCGATGCGCTGCGCGGCCTGGCGGTGCTGGCCGTGGTGTTCATGCATGTCGCCAGCAATCTCAATAGCCCGAGCCCGCTGGTCGCCTCAATCATCGCGGTATTGACGCCGGTGCGGATGCCGCTGCTGATGACGATCAGCGGTATGCTGGCGTCCGGGCTGCGCCACCAGCCCGCGCGTGCTATGCGCCGCGCGGCCGGGCTGGCATGGCTGGTGGTCTGCTGGCTGCCCTTTGAGCTGACGCTGCGCCGGGTGGCCGGGATGGGCGGCGGCAGCTGGTATGCGGAGATGCTCGGGCCGCCCAACGAGCTATGGTTCGTCTGGGGACTTGCGCTGCTGATCGGCACGCTGCCCTGTGTCGGACGAGCGGGCGCGGCCGGGGCGATGCCGGTCGCGTTCGCCGCTTCGGCCCTCCTGCCGCGCGGGGGGCACCTGAACATCGCCTATTTGGAAATGATGTACAACGCCGTGTTCTTCTATGGCGGCGTGTTCTTCGCCGCGCGCTGGCGCACGCTGCTCGGAGCGTCTCCCTGGCGCTGGTGCGGGTGGCTGGCGGTGTTCGCCGTCGCCCATGCCGCCAACGCCGCCCTGATCGGCCGGACGGGACATTATTGGCTCATGCCGGTCGAGAGCTTCGCCGCGATCGGGCTCTGCCTGTGCGGGGGCGAGTGGCTGGCGCGCCTGCCGATCGCGGATCGCCTGACATGGCTCGGGCGCAGGACCTTGCCGATCTACATCGCGCATGCGCCCCTGATCCGCCTCGGCGCATGGGCGCTCCCGCATCCCGGCTTCGGCGCCGTCGTGCTGCTGACCGCAGTGATGGTGACGGCGACGCTGATGCTGGAGAAGGCGTTGAAGGCGATCGGGCTGGGCGGGGCCTATGACGGCGAGCAGGCGGCGCGATCGCTCACCGCGTCGCGGGCGCGGATCGCCGCGTGGCTCGCGCGCGATGCCGCCCGGCGCGGCGGGGCAGTGGCTTGATACTCGCCAATCTTCTTGCCCTGTTCCATGCGCCACGGCGATGGCTGGAAGAGAGATTATCTTCCGCCCCGCCCCCCCCC
>NZ_CAXUEK010000006.1:17009-29256 GCF_964250165.1 uncultured Sphingomonas sp.
CGGGCACATGCGTTCGCTGCGGAGCCGTTACTCGCGACGGTGAGGCCCTTTGTGACGACTGCGATCTCCAGCGATACGTTTGATCGTTACGCCGCCATTATCTGAATGCCTCGATCGCAGCGTTGAACTATACCGACGTGGCTGAGCCGGTCGCCTGGATGGCGATGAGCGCCGGATCCGGCGGGTGCTCCGCCGCCGCCGGGCGACGCTGCGGCTCGCCGCCGCCTGATCGCCGCGTCGCGGATGCATGCGGCCGCCGCTCGCGTGTCGACCGGCGGCCGTTTCGCGCCGCTACCCGCTCAGCGCCCAGCGCAGCACGCCCGCGGTCGCCGCCGCGCCGGCGCGGATCGCCGGCCGCCGCAGGGCCGGCGTGCCCAGCCCGTGCATCGCCGCCGCCCAGGGCTGCATCAGCTCGACGCCCGCGGTCATCAGCACCTGCCCGATCGCGACGCCCAGCCCGTCGCGCGCGCCTGCCTCCGCGAGCAGCGTCGCCGCCACCGTCTGCGTGCGCTCGTCGTACCGCAGCTGCGGCCGCACCGCCCGGAAATAGCCCGCCAGCGCGCGCCGCGACTCGGGCACGTCGGTCGCCCCCAGCCGCCGCGCCAGCCCCGCCATCTCCGCCAGATAGCGGTCCTGCCGCGGTCCGGGCATCCCCGGCTCGCGATAGGCGACATGCGCGCGCAGGAAGCCGTCCGCCTCCACCGCGTGCACCCAGGTGAGCAGCGCCGGGTCGTTGGCGCGGTAGGGCGTCCCGTCCGGCAGCATTCCCGTCACCCGATCATGGATGCGCCGCACGGTCGCCAGGCTCGCCTCGGCCGCCGCCGTCGCGCCATAGGTGGTGAGCGCGATGAACCGCGCCGTCCGCGCCAGCCGCCCGCCCGGATCGTCCCGCCAGTCGCTGTGATCCCACACTCCCGCCAGCGCCAGCGGATGCAGCATCTGGGTAAGCAATGCTGCCACCCCTCCGATCAGCATCGCCGAGAAGTCGCCGTGAATAACACCCGCCTCACTTGCCTCGCCGAACAGCCCCGGATCACCGGGCGGGCGGCTGAGATCCATCGCTTCCGCTTTCACCAGGCGGTGGACATGGCCTCGGATCGTGTCGCGCAGCGGGTTCATCGCGGGAGGATATGGGCGTGGCGCCGCCGCCGCGCTACGCCGAGTAGATGCGCAACCTCGTGATCCTTTCCGGCGCGGGCCTGTCCGCCGAGAGCGGGCTCGCCACCTTCCGCGGCCCCGACGGGCTGTGGGAGGGCCACCGGGTCGAGGACGTCTGCACGCCCGCGGCGCTCGCGCGCGATCCCGAGACCGTCCACCGCTTCTACGATGCCCGCCGCGCCGCGCTCGCCACGGTGGCGCCCAACGCCGCGCATCGCGCGCTCGCCCGCCTCGACGCAGGCTGGCCGGGCGAGCTGCTGCTGGTGACGCAGAATGTCGACGACCTGCTGGAGCGCGCCGGCGCGCGCCGCCTCCTCCATATGCACGGCCGCCTGCTCAGCGCGCTCTGCGCGGCGTGCGGCGCTACCCGCCCCTGGTCCGGCGATCTCGCCCCCGCCAGCCGCTGCCCCGCCTGCGCCGCCCCTGCGCTGCGCCCCGACATTGTCTTTTTCGGCGAGGTCCCGCTGGGCATGGACACGATCGAGGCGGCGCTCGCGCAGGCCGACCTGTTCGTCTCGATCGGCACCTCGGGCGCGGTCTATCCCGCTGCCGGCTTCGTCCAGCGCGCCCGCGCCGCCGGCGCCGCCACGCTGGAGCTCAACCTGGAGCGATCCGCCGGCAGCGCCTGGTTCGCCGAGTCCCGCCTCGGTCCCGCCACCGACCTGGTGCCGGCCTGGGTCGACGCGCTGCTCGGCGCCTGATCCGGCAGGAACCCGATCAGGCCGCCGCCTTCACCTCCACCGCCCCGGCGTCGTTGTCCGCCGCCAACGCCGCCGGCGCGACGCTCGGTTGCGCCGCCGTCACCGGCGTCAGCCGGCGCGCGGCATACACCGCCACCGCCAGCGCGGCATACAGCCCGACGATCGCGGCGGCATTCCAGAACAGCCCCAGGGTCAACGCAAGACGGATCCACAGCGGGTTGATGCCGAGGTCCTGGCCGATCGCCTCGCAGACGCCCAGCAGCGTGTCGGAACGGTTGAAGGTGGCGGCCTGCGGCATGGCGTGCGGTCCTGATCCGGCGCGAGGCGCCATCGCCTCGCTTCATGCAGCTCCCTTTGCAGGGCGCATGCCAGCTTCAGTATTGCTTATTAATTCATTATCTTACCGGTGGTTGGTCCAGATGAACGCTGGATCACTCGCCAACCATTGGCGCAGCGCGCCAGACCTCAGTCCACCCAATCCAGCCCCAGGTCGCGATACACCGACCGATCCTCGTCCCAGCCCGGCCGCGCCTTCACGTGCAGATACAGGTGCACCTCGCGCCCCAGCGCCTCCTTCAGCTCGGCGCGCGCCGCCGCGCCGATCGCCTTGATCTGCTGGCCGCCCTTGCCGAGCACGATCGCGCGCTGGGTCGGTCGCTCGACGAGCACCAGCTGGCGGATCTCCACCGACCCGTCCGGCCGCTCGACGAACGCCTCGGTCTCGATCGCGCTCGCATAAGGCAGCTCGGCATGGAGTCGCCGGAACAGCTGCTCGCGCGTGATCTCCGCCGCCAGCGCGCGCTCGCTCGCGTCGGACACCTGATCCTCGGGATAGTGCCACGGCCCCGCCGGCATCGCGGCGGCCAGCGCGCACTTCAGCTCGGGCACGCCGTCGCCCGTCTCGGCGCTGACGAACCAGGTGTCGGCAAAGGGCGCGATGGCGTGCAGCCGCTCGGCGAGCGTCAGCAGCCGTGCCTTGTCCGCCACGTCCACCTTGTTGAGCACCAGCCATTTTGGCTGCGGCCGCGCCGCCACCGCCGCGGCGGCCGCCTGGCTCGCCGGGCTCAGCCCGCCCTTGCCGTCGACCACCAAGCACAGCAGGTCCGCGCCCTCCGCCCCGCCCCAGGCCGCCGCCACCATCGCCCGGTCGAGCCGCCGCTTGGGCTGGAACAGCCCCGGCGTATCGACCAGCAGCACCTGCGCCTCACCCACGATCGCAACCCCCAGCAGCCGCGTGCGCGTCGTCTGCGCCTTGGCGCTGGTGATCGCCACCTTCTGCCCGACCAGCGCATTGACCAGCGTCGACTTGCCCGCGTTCGGCGCCCCGAGGATTGCCGCCAGACCGCAATGGGTGGTCACCTCATCCTCCCTGGCACGGGCGGAGCCGCCCAAGGTTCCAGCGGCGCGAAGCGTCGTTGGAAAGGCGGCGGAGGGAGGGGGACCGCCAGCCGTAGGCTGGTGGTGGTGGAGGCTCAGGACTAGCTCCAACGAGCATGACGGAGCCCCCTCCACCACGCCGCTTCGCGCCGCGGTCCACCTCCCGGTCCCGGGGAGGATCGAAGGACGCGCACCCTCTCACCCGCGCACCTTCGCCAGCAACGCCCGCGCCGCTTCCGTCTCCGCCTCCTGCTTGCTCCCACCGGTCGCCGACGCCGCCAGCCGTCCCACCGCCACCGCCACCGTGAAGCGGGGTGCATGGCCGGGGCCGGAGCGATCGATCACCGCGTAGACCGGTGCCTTGCGCCCCTTCGCCGCAGCCCATTCCTGCAGCGCCGATTTCGGATGCTGCGGCGCAGTGCGCTCCAGGTGGATGCGGTCGGCCCAGGCGCGGCGGACGAAATCCCGCGCCGCCGCCCAGCCCGCCTCGCGATACCAGGCGCCGATCAGCGCCTCCACCACGTCGCCCAGCACATTGTCGCTGTCGCCCGCGCCGTCGTCGCGCGCCTGCTTACCGAGCCGCAGCCGCGCGCCTGCGCCCCAGTCGCGCGCCACCGCCGCGCAGGACTGGCCGTCGACCAGCGCGTTCAGCCGTTTCGACAGGTCGCCTTCAGGCTCGTCGGGGAACAACTCGAACAGCCATTCGGCGATTGCCAGCCCCAGCACCCGATCGCCCAGGAACTCCAGCCGCTCGTAATCGTCGCCGTCCGCGCTGCCATGGGTCAGCGCCCGCTCGAAGCGCGCGAGATGGGCGGGCGGACGGCCGAACAGCCCCGTCAGCCACGCCGCCAGCGTCTCGCTCAAAAACCCTGCCCGATCCGGTGCGGCCGCGCCGCCGAGAACCACGTCCAGGGCTCCAGCCATTGCGCCGAACCGTCGGTGGAGAAGAAGGTCACCGCCGCGCGGCCCTCCACCCGGTCGAGCGGGACATAGCCCATCCCCATCGGCGGCGCGAAGCGGCTGTCGGCGGAATCGTCGCGGTTGTCGCCCATCAGGAACACGTTGCCCGCCGGTACCGTGAACAGCCCGGTGTCGTCGCCGTCCGCGCCGGGGCCCCAGTCCAGCACCTCATAGTTCCGCCCGCCGGGCAGCGTCTCGCGATAGCGGTCGAAGCGACAGAACGGCTTGCCCGCGATGACGGTGCGGAACTGGTCGCGGCTGCAATGGTAATTGGCGCTCTCGGGCACCGTGAAATCGGCGATGCGCAGCTTGGGCACCGCCTGCCCGTTTAGAATCAGCTGCCCGCGGCGCATCTGGATCGTGTCGCCGGGCAGGCCGATCACGCGCTTGATGACGTCATGGCTGGCCGGCGCGGCCGCGCCGTCCTCCAGCATCTCGGGCGAGCGGAACACCACGACATCGCCGCGCGCGGGCGTGTGGCCGAGCACCCGCCCGGGCAGCAGCTTCCAGCCCCAGGGAAAGGACCAGCGCGAATAGCCATAGGGCCATTTCTCGACGATCAGGTAATCGCCGATCAGCAGCCGCGGCAGCATCGACTCCGACGGGATGAAGAACGGCGCGGCGATGAACGATCGGAGCAGCAGCACCGCCAGCGCCAGCACCGCGATATAGCGGACATTCTCCTCCAGCTCGGACCGTTTGCGCTTCGCCATCGGCAGCAGCGTTCGCCGAAGAGGCGGCATTATGCAATCCCAGCCTCCGCACTGGCTGCCGGGATGATCTCCCCATCCGCGAGCAGGAGGAGGAGGAGGAACTCTTCTCCCTCTTGCGATCTCCGTTCGCACGCGTTAGCCGCCAGAGCTGTAAGCGGCGGCAATTTCTGGCGTTGGACGAGATGCGCGGCGTTGCGGCGCTGGTCGTCCTTTCCTACCATTATCATGCGATGAACAGGCTGGCCGAGCTGTTCCCCTCGGGGTTCCTGGCCGTCGACTTGTTCTTCATGCTGAGCGGCTTCGTTGTCGCCCACGCTTATGAGCGCCGCATCCTTGCCGGCGAGATGTCCTTCGCGCGATTCGCCGAAGTGCGCGCGACCCGCCTTTACCCGCTCTACATCCTGGCTGCGGCATCGGCGCGGCCGGCCTGCTGTGGCGTGCGCCGGGCCTCCACACCTGGCAGGTGCGCGTGGTCGCCGTGGGCACGCCCTTCGCGCTGTTCCTCCTGCCCCTCGTGCGCGGTCCGCTGAAGGATTGGTTCGCCTACAATCCGCCCGCCTGGTCGCTATGCATGGAGTGGATCGTCAACCTGCTCTACGCTTGGCTCCTGCCGCGGCTGAGCGTCAGGGCGCTGGCCGCCATCGCCGCGGTCGGGGCGGCGGTTCTGGCCGCAGCCGTATTCAGGTTCGGCGGCATCGACAACTGGCCGTTCACCTGGGTGTATTGGCCGTTGGCGCTGGTCAGGGCGGTGTTCGGCTTCACCGTCGGCGTCCTCCTTCATCGCGGCTGGCGCGCGGACCGGCTGCCGGCCGTGCGCGCGCCGGCCTGGTTGCCTGGACTGCTGTTCGTGCCGATTGCGATGATCCCGACCACGGGCGCGTGGCCGTGTTTCTACCCGCTCGTGCTGTTCGCGGCCTTCCCCTCTCTGCTGACGGTCGCGCTCGCCAATGAGCCGGGCGGCAGCCACGCGTATGTCTCCGCGTTCCTCGGGAGCGTTTCCTATCCGGTCTACGCGTTGCACTGGTGGCTGATCGCTTTCCTGACGCCGCTTTTCGCCGGTGTCGGCGGTCCTGCCGGGCCGGCGCGCTTGGGGGTTCCCGCGGCAGTGATCGCGATCGCCTGGGCCGCGCTCAAAGGTTTCGACGCTCCTGTGCGCAAGTCGATCGCCGCCCGCACCCGGCTCCGCCTGCGCGAGATCGACGCCGCCCGCCCGCTCTAGGCTCGATCCGCCCCTGTCTTCCCCGCACCCATCCCCGCGCCTGGAGCGTTCCGCGCCCGATCCCTTCCGTCCGAGGCCACACTCATGTCCGACTGGTCAGCCATCGAAGCCCTACCCTCGCCCAAGCTCGTCGAGCTGTTCGAGCAGGATCCCGACCGCCTCGCCCGCTTCTGCGTCGACCTGTCCGGCCTGCATTTCGATTTCAGCAAGACCCACCTCACGGCCGACGCCGTCGCCGCCTTCCTCGCGCTCGCCGACGCCAGGGGCCTGGCGGCGCGGCGCGACGCGCTGTTCGCGGGCGAGCATGTCAACGTCACGGAGGATCGCCCCGTCACCCACACCGAGGAACGCGGGGAGGGCAATGCCGAGGACATTGCGGTCGCCAGGCGCTTCCACGAGCGCGAGCGCGCGCTGATCGACGCGATCGAGGCGGGCGCGCTCGGCCCGGTGCGCCACATCCTGCACGTCGGCATCGGCGGCTCCGCGCTCGGCCCCAACCTGCTGGTCGATGCGCTCGGCCGCGACGACCGGCGCTACGACGTCGCGATCGTCTCCAACATCGACGGCGTCGCGTTGGAAGACGTGTTCGCGCGGTTCGATCCTGCCGCGACGCTGCTGGTCGTCGCCTCCAAGACCTTCACCACCACCGAGACGATGACCAACGCCGCCAGCGTGCTCGCCTGGATGACCGAGCACGGCGTCGACGATCCCTATGGGCGCGTGATCGCGCTCACCGCCGCAATGGACAAGGCGATCGAATGGGGCGTGGACGAGACACGCGTGCTGCCCTTCGCCGAAGGCGTGGGGGGGCGCTATTCGCTGTGGTCGTCGATCGGCTTCCCCGCCGCGATCGGGCTGGGCTGGGATCGGTTCGAGGAGCTGCTGGAAGGCGCGGCCGAGATGGACCGCCACTTCCGCCTGACCCCGCTCGACCGCAACGCGCCTGTGCTCGCCGCCTTCGCCGACCTCTATTACACGCAGGTCCGCAAGGCCGAGACCCGCGCGCCGTTCGCCTATGATGAGCGGCTGCGGCTACTTCCGCCCTATCTCCAGCAGCTGGAGATGGAGAGCAACGGCAAGGGCGTGACGCTGGATGGCCGGCCGGTCGGCCGCCCCACCGCCGCGATCGCCTGGGGCGGCGTCGGCACCGACGCCCAGCACGCGGTGTTCCAGCTGCTCCACCAGGGCACGCATCTCGTCCCCGTCGAGTTCATCGCGGTGATCGAGGCCGGCGACACGCTGGCCGAGGACCATCACCGCCAGCTGCTGCTGAACGCGTTTGCCCAAGGCGCCGCGCTGATGAAGGGCAAGCAGGCCGACGATCCCGCCCGCAGCTACGAGGGCAACCGCCCGTCGTCGACGATCCTGCTGGACCGGCTCGACGCCCGGACGCTCGGCGCGCTCATCGCCTTCTACGAGCACCGCGTGTTCGTGAACGGCACGCTGCTGCAGATTAATTCGTTCGATCAGTTCGGCGTCGAGCTGGGCAAGGAGATGGCCAAGGCGGCTGCCAAGGGCGGCGGCGACTTCGACCCGTCGACCACCGACCTCATCCGGCGCGCCGGCCTGAACTGACCCGGTTGGCCAGCGTTCGACCAGCATGAATGCGTTGCTCGCCATCTGCGCCGCCCTGCCCGCCCTCGCCGCGGCGCCGACGGGCATCGACACGATGCGCCATCATCGCCGCATCCTGCTCGTCGTCGCCCCCGCGCCGGACGACCCCCAACTCGCCGAACAGCGTCGCCTGCTCGAGCCCTGGCGCGCCGGCGCCGCCGACCGCGATCTCTCGGTGGTCGAGCTGGTCGGCGATCGCGTCGTGGGCGCGACCGACCCCGCTCCGGCGCTGCGCCGCCGCTTCCGCCTCGTCACCAGTCGCTTCGCCGTCCTGCTGATCGCCAAGGACGGCCATGTCGCCGATCGCGGCGACCATCCGATCACGGCGGAAGCGCTCGAACGACAGATCGACGCCATGCCCATGCGCCGCGCCGGGCAGCGGTGAGGCTGGACGCGGCTGGTCGGCGCGCCTATGTGTAGAGCCGCACGGAGTCTTACACATGAGGACAAACATCGACATCGATGATACCTTGATGAAAGAGGCGATGACCGCCTTGGGCGCGAAAACGAAGCGCGAGGCCGTCGAAGAATCTCTTCGCCGCACCGTCCGAGCCAAGCGGCAGCTCGAAGCCATCCAGGGCCTGCGCGGCATCGGTTGGGAGGGAGATCTCGACGACATGCGGACAAGCAAATATATTCCTGCTGACGAATGATCCTGGTCGACAGCAGCGTCTGGATTGACCTGCTCGCGAATCGCGATACGCCACAGACGCGCCGCTTCGAGCAATTCGCCTTGGCGCAGCAGCAGTTAGGCCTGGGCGATTTGATGCTCGTCGAGGTACTGCAAGGCATTCGCCGCGATCGCGAGTACGACAGGTTGCTCGCCAGATTGTCGGCATTCCCGCAAACCAGGATTTCGGATCAGCTGATCGCCAAGGCGGCAGCGCAGAACTTCCGCACATTACGGTCGATGGGCATCACCATCCGCAAGACTATCGACACGCTGATCGCCACCCGCTGCATTCTCGACAACATCCCGTTGCTATTTGCGGATCGCGACTTCCACCCCTTTGTTGAGCACCTGAACATGCGCTCGGCGCTCGACGACACAGGACTGAATTGATGCCCCACGACTACGACCTCCTCGTCATCGGCGCCGGCTCGGGCGGAACACGCGCCGCGCGGGTCGCCGCCGCGCATGGCGCGAAGGTGGCGGTGGCGGAGGAATATCGTGTCGGAGGCACCTGCGTGATCCGCGGCTGCGTGCCCAAGAAGCTGCTCGTCTACGGCGCGCATTTCGCCGAGGACCTGAAGGACGCGCGCCGCTTCGGCTGGAACGTGCCCGACTGCGGCTTCGACTGGCCGACGCTGCGCGACAACGTGCTGGCCGAGGTCGATCGCATCAATGGGGCCTATACCGAGACGCTGACCGGCCACGGCGTCGAGATCATCCTGCAGCGCGCGACCGTCACCGGCCCGAACCGCGTCCGCCTCGCCGACGGCGCGGAAAAGACCGCGGACCGCATCCTCATCGCAGTCGGCGCGCATCCCGCCGTCCCCGAATGCGAAGGCCATGAACACGGCATCACCTCCAACGAGGCGTTCCATCTTCCCGCGATCCCCAAGCGCATCCTGATCGCCGGCGCCGGCTATATCGCCAACGAGTTCGCCGGCATCTTCCACCAGCTGGGCGCGCACGTCATCATCGCCAATCGCACGCAGGACATCCTGCGCGGCTACGACCTGCAGATCCGCGACCGGTTGCTTCAGATCTCGATGATGAAGGGCCTCGAGTTCCGTTTCGACGCCGCCTTCCAGGGCATCGAGAAAGGCATCGACGGTTGCTTCACCGTGCGCATGGCCAATCACGAGCCCGCCACGGTCGATCTGGTGATGTTCGCCACCGGCCGCGTCCCCAATACCCGCAGCCTGGGGCTGGAGAACGCCGGCGTCGAGCTGGACGCCAAGGGCGCGGTCAAGGTGGATGCCGACAATTGCTCGACATGCCCGTCCATCTACGCCGTCGGCGACGTCACCAACCGCATCCAGCTCACCCCCGTCGCGATCCGCGAGGGGCAGGCGTTCGCCGACACGATCTATGGCGGCAAGCCGTGCCGCGTTGATTACGACTGCGTGCCGTCGTCCGTCTTCAGCCACCCGCCGATCGGCGCCGTCGGCATGACGGAAAGCGAGGCGCGCCAGAAGCTCGGCTCGGTCAAGGTCTATTCGTCGGACTTCCGGCCGATGAAGAACGTGCTCGCCGGCCGCACCGAGCGCGCGCTCTACAAGATGGTGTGCGATGGCGAGACCGATCGCGTCGTCGGCATCCACCTGATCGGCCCCGACGCACCCGAGATCATCCAGGCCGCGGCGATCTGCGTGAAGGCCGGGCTCACGAAGGCGCAGTTCGACGCGACGGTGGCGCTGCATCCGACCATGGCGGAGGAGCTGGTGCTGTTGCGCTGAAGCCGCATCGGGCGCAGCCGGGTCGGCCACGCCGAACCCGTCCGACGTCACGACGGCGGCTTGGCCGGCGTCGCGCCTCGCCCGATTGCAACAACACCGCCGATGGTTCGTTGCCGTTGAACCATGTTGACCCACGCGCGACATTGATGGGTTTGCGACGCCCGTGGCCGCTGTTCGCGGCGACCCTGCTCGCGTTCCCCGCTGCCGCGCGCGCGCAGGAGTTCGCCGATACCCAGCGCCTCGCCGCAACCGCGCTGTTCGCGGCGCAGGATGCCGCCACCGCGCGGCGCGAGGCGGAGCAACGCCGCGTCGACGAGATCGACCGTCGCGCGGCGGCCCAGGCCGTGCTGCTGGACCAGCAGGCCGCCTCGGTAGCGCGGCTCGGCGACGAACTGCAGGGGATCCGCGCCGAGCGGCAGCTGATCGACCTGGCGGCCGCCTTCGACGCCGCGATCGCGGCCGGGCGCTGGGAGGCCGCCCGCGCGCTGCTGGGCGAGGACGTCACGCTCGACATTGCCGATCGCACGGACGCGGTCGCCACCGTGCTTCCGGCGGACGCCGCGCTGGCGGCGGTGCGGCAGGTGGTCGGCAACGGTGGCGTCCTGCCCCGCGCCAATCAGGACGTCGTGGTCGACGCGGGCAGCGCGACCGTCACATCGGATGGCTATGCCTGGGGCGCGCCGGGCCGCGCCGCGCCTGCCCCGGCCCGGCGCTTCGGCCGATATGCCTATCGGTTCGCCCGGACCCCGGCCGGCTGGCGGATCGACGGCCTCGCATTCCACCCGATCACCCCCGCCGGCTGACGCGCCGCCGCGCCCGCGCGCACAATCGTGCTGATCTGCGGCAAGTCCGGCTCTTCCTCGGTGCGCGATCGTTGAGAGGGCAATCATCAGGAGAGCCGTCATGTTCATGCGAGTCGACAAGCTGCAGGCGGATCTGCCCACGCCGGAAAAACAGGACCCGAACGCCGCCGCCGCGCTGCGCGAGCTGCTGGGCGGCAAATACGGTGAGATGTCGACGCTGGGCAACTACATGTTCCAGAGCTTCAACTTCAAGTCGAAGTCGAAGCTGCGTCCATTCTACAGCCTCGTCGCGTCGATCACCGCGGAGGAGCTCGGCCATGTCGAGCTGGTCTCGGCGGGGGTCAACATGCTCGCCAATGGCCCTGACGGGGACGACAGCGGCGACGGCGGCGACGTGTCGATGACGCCGTTCGCCGCGATGGCCGAGATCCGCGACGCGGCGAGCTTCCTGTCCAACGGGGGCGGCGCGACGCCGACGGACTCGATGGGAAGATCGTGGAACAACGATTTCGTGACGACCACCGGCAACGTCGTCACCGACCTGCTCCACAACTTCCATCTCGAATGCGGCGCGCGGCTTCACAAGCTGCGGGTCTACGAGACCGTGTCCGATCCTACCGGACGCGAGGTCTGCGGCTATCTGCTCGTCCGCGGCTCCGTCCACGCGCACGCCTATGCGCTGGCGCTGGAGAAGATCACGGGTGTCGACATCAAGAAGATGCTGCCGACGCCCAACATCAATCTCGACCGGATTCCCGAGTGCCAGAAGTATCTGGACGAGGGCTCGCATCGCCGCCTCTACACCTGGAGCCCGGACGACTATAAGGAGATCGCCGGCATCTGGAGCAACGACGAGGTCGCGCTGCCGGGTGATCCGCCGGGCGCGCTCGAAGTGGTCGACGGCATTCCCGAAGGCGGCAAGATCGCGCAGTTGGCGGGTGTCCCCTGCGCCTTCACGCCCGATTACGCCCCCGAGGAAATGTTCGAGATCGCGAACAAGCTCTACGCGAAGTCGCGCTAGGCTCTGCTGACGACACTCCCCGTGTGCGGGGAGTGTCGGCCTACTCCCCCGTGAAACGCCCCGGCCGCCGCTCGTTCACCGCGCGCACGCCTTCGGCGTAGTCCCGCGTCTGTTGCAGCCGCTGCTGTTGAGTCAGCTCATGGTCGGTCTGTCGCTCGACCAGCGCGTGGAGATCGCCGCGCATCGTCGCCCGCGTCGCCTGCACCGCCAGCGGCGCGCCGGCCGCCAGCTCATGGGCCAGCGCCAGCGCCGCGCCGTCCAGCGCGTCGGCTCCG
>NZ_CAXUEK010000006.1:29266-70489 GCF_964250165.1 uncultured Sphingomonas sp.
GTGGCCGCGGTGTCGCCGAAGCGCATGGGCGCGACCTCGGCGTTGGCCAGCCGCAGCACGATCTTGCCCGCCGTCTTGGCCAGCGCCGCGCCGTACAGCGCGTCGGCTCCGACCAGCACGTCGGCCAGACCCCACGCCGCGGCCTGCTCGCCCCCGATCCGCCGCCCGGTCAGCGTCATCAGCAGCGCGCGCTGGCGGCCGATCACCCGCTCCAGCACCGCCGAGATGCCGAAGCCCGGATGGAAGCCGAGCTGCACGAAGTTGGCCACGAACCGGGCCTGCGGCGTCGCCACCCGGAAATCCGCGACCAGCGCCAGCCCCAGCCCCGCGCCGACGGCCGCGCCCTGCACGGCGGCGACCACCGGCTTCCTCACGCCGAACAGCTTCGCCGCCGCGACGTAGAAGGGATTGCGCTCGCCGCCCGCCCCACCGGCCGCGACCGGGTTCCGGTTCGCCAGGTCCGCGCCGGCGCAGAACACCCGCCCCTCGGACCTCAGCAGGATCGCCCGGACGTCGCGCTCGGCGTCCGCGGCGTCGAATGCGGCGCCGATGCCCTCGATCAGCTCCAGGTCCGCGAAGTTGTTGGGCGGCCGGCAGAAGGCGACCATCGCGACATGGCCGTCGCGGGTGGTGGTGACCGTCATACCAGCTGCTCCCTCGTCACCCCGGGCTCGATCCGGAGTCCCGCTGCCTCGACCAGGCGACAGGAAGCGGGAACCGGGCCCAAGCCGGGATGACGGGTAGTGGAACCGCGCCCGCGCCGCTAGACTGGCGTCCAATCCGTTCTTGCGAGACCGAGCCCATGCGCGAAGCCGCCATCGTCGCCACCGCCCGCACCGGCATCGGCCGCGCCTATCGCGGCTATTTCAACGACACGGACGCGCCCGCGCTCGCCGGCCACGTCATGAACGCCGCGGTCGCGCGCGCCGGCATCGATCCCGCCCGCATCGACGACGTGTTCTGGGGCGTCGGCAACGAATGGGGCACGTCGGGCGGCAATGCCGGCCGCATGGCGATCTTCGCCGGTGGGCTGCCCAGGTCCGTCCCCGCCTTCACGCTCGATCGCAAGTGCGGCTCCGGGCTCACTGCCGCGGCGCTAGCGGCGCGGTCGATCATGGCCGGCGACATCGACGTGGCGCTGGCGGGCGGCATGGAGTCGATCAGCCTGACCGTCACCAAGGATGCGCCGCGCTTCCGCAACAACTCGGTGCTGGCGAGGGAACCCGCTGCGGCCATTCCGATGATCGAGACCGCGGAGATCGTCGCCGAGCGTTACGCCATCTCGCGCGCGCGCCAGGACGAATACGGCGCCCAGTCGCAGCAGCGCGCGGCCGCCGCGCTGGCGCGCGGGGCGTTCGACGCCGAGATCGCGCCGATCACGGTCGAAAAGGCGCTGTTCGACAAGGAAGGCAATCGCATTGGCGCGGAGACGATCACCGTCACGCAGGACGAGGGCATCCGCCCCGGCACCACCTATGAGGCATTGGCGGCTCTCAAGACGGTGTGGCCCGGGGGCGAGTTCACCGGGCCCGGCAAGCACATCACCGCCGGCAACGCGAGCCAGCTGTCGGACGGCGCGGCGGCGCAGATCGTCATGGACCGCGCCACTGCCGAGGCCGAGCGCAAGGACATCCTCGGTATCTATCGCGGCTTCCAGGCGGCGGGCTGCGGGCCGGAGGAGATGGGCATCGGGCCGGTCTTCGCGATCCCCAAGCTGCTCGACCGCGCCGGGCTGGTGGTGGCCGACATCGGCCTGTGGGAGCTGAACGAGGCGTTCGCGTCGCAATGCGTCTACTGCCGCGACCAACTCGGCATCGACCCCGACAAGTACAACGTCAACGGCGGCGCCATCGCCGTCGGCCACCCCTTCGGCATGACCGGCAGCCGCCTGATCGGCGCGGTGCTGCTGGAAGGACGACGGCGCGGCGTGCGCTGGGTAGTGGTGAGCATGTGCACCGCCGGCGGCATGGGCGCGGCGGGGTTGTTCGAGCTGGTCTGAGGCGCGGCCGCGACCGCTCCGCTCGCCGAGCGCGGCAGACCAGCTCGGCCGGCGGGCGGCACCCGCCGACCCGTCCGACGGCGGCTTTGCCGTCGTCGGTTGATCGAGAAGGAGAAACGCCATGACCACCCTCATCACCGGCGCGTCGGCCGGCTTGGGCGAAGGCTTCGCCCGCGCGCTCGCCGCCAGGGGAGAGGCCGTGATCCTCACGGCGCGCCGGGCCGATCGGCTGGAGGGGCTCGCCGCCGAGCTCAGGGCGACGCACGGCGTTGCCGTCCACCTCTTCCCTGCCGACCTTGCGGACCCGGCTGCGCCGGCTCAGCTGCTGGCAGACATCGCCGCCGCCGGGCTGACGATCGACCAGCTCATCAACAACGCCGGCTTCGGCGTCCAGGGCGCTTTCGCCGCAGGCGACGCCGCCGGGCAGCTCGGGATGATCGATCTCAACTGCCGCGCGCTGGTCGCGCTCACCCATGGCGTGCTGCCGCAGATGATCGCGCGGCGCGCCGGCGGCGTGCTCAACATCGCTTCCACCGCCGCCTTCCAGCCCGGCCCCTGGCTCGCCGTCTATTACGCCACCAAGGCGTTCGTGCTGTCCTTCTCCGAGGCGATCCACGAGGAGGTGAAGCCGCATGGCGTGCGCGTCGCCGCCCTCTGCCCCGGCCCGACCCGCACCGAGTTCGCCGACGTCGCCGGCATGGGCGAGAGCGCGCTGTTCAAGACCTTTGCCAGCGACGCCGGCGCGGTCGTGAAGGACGGCCTCAAGGCGCTCGCGGCGAACCAGGCGGTGCGCGTGTCCGGCGTCGCCAACGCGCTGATGGCAGAGAGCATCCGCTTCACGCCGCGCTTTCTCGCCCGCCGCCTCGTCGGCTCGCTGCAGCGGACGCGAACCTGACGCGCTCAGTCGGCGAACAGCAGCACGGGCGTCTCCAGCTGCCGCTTGAGCGCCTGGACATAGGAGGCGGCGTCCCAGCCGTCGACGACGCGGTGATCGCAGCTGATCGACAGGTTCATCAGCTTCGCCCGGCGGATGGCGTCCCCGCCCCTCCCGTCATCGACGAAGACCGGCCGCTCGACGATTTTGTTCGGCCCGATGATCGCCACCTCCGGCCGGTTGATGACCGGGGTGGTGGCGATGCCGCCGAGCGGGCCGAGCGAAGTGACGGTGATCGTGCCGCCCTGCAGCTCGTCGGACTTCAGCTTGTTGGCGCGCGCCGCCTCGGCCAGCCGGGCGATCTCGGTCGCGAGCTGCCAGACGTTGCGGTCCTGCGCGTCGCGGATCACCGGCACGGTGAGGCCCGCATCAGTCTGCGTCGCCATCCCGAGATGCACGCGGCCCGAGCGCGTCACCACTCCCGCCTCGTCGTCATAGCG
Source organism: uncultured Sphingomonas sp. (assembly GCF_964250165.1). GTDB lineage: Bacteria > Pseudomonadota > Alphaproteobacteria > Sphingomonadales > Sphingomonadaceae > Sphingomonas. Next base: position 32,640 of record NZ_CAXUEK010000006.1, read on the forward strand.
GGCGTTGAGCATCGGAAAGTCGGGCAGCGTGCGGCAGATCGCGACGATCAGGAACGGCAGCAGCGTCAGCTTGGGACGGTCTCCGCGCGCCGTGTTGAGGTCGCCGCGCATCGCCTCCAGCGCGGTCACGTCGATCTCGTCGACATAGGTGAAGTGCGGGATGTGGCGCTTCGCCGCCGCCATGTTTTCGGCGATGCGGCGGCGCATGCCGATGACGCGCACCTGCTCGTCGGGCCGGGCGCGACTGGCGTGCGGGGCGTGATAGCCCTGGCCGGCGCCGTAACGCAGGAAGCCGTCCAGGTCCTGGTGCCGCACGCGATCCCCATCGGCGACCTTCACCTGCGCGAGGTCGACGCCCAGCTCCCTGGCGCGGAGCCGGACGGCAGGGGAGGCGAGGATCTTACGCTCCTCCCCGCTTAGCGGGGAGGGGGACCGCTCGCCCGCTTGGGCGAGTGGTGGAGGGGGTTCCGCATTGGGCGGCTCGCCTGTAACGGAGCCCCCTCCACCACGCCCTTCGGGCGCGGTCCCCCTCCCCGTCCCGGGGAGGATTGCAGCAACCTCTTCCACCCCCGGGTTCTCGGCCTCGACCTGCGCGTCCACCTCGGCTTCAGCCGGCGCGGCGGCCATCTCCGCCTCGTCCTTTCCGGCGGCACCGGTCTCGATCACCACCAGCGCGGCGCCGATCGGCACCTGATCGCCGACCTCGCCCGCGAGCGCCACCACGGTGCCCGACACCGGCGACTCCATTTCCACGGTCGCCTTGTCAGTCATCATGTCGGCGAGGTTCTGGTCCTCCTCCACCCGGTCGCCGATCGCGACATGCCAGGCGACGATCTCGGCTTCGGCGATGCCCTCGCCGATGTCCGGCAGCTTGAAGGTGAAACGCGCCATCCTTAGTCTTTCATCATCTTCTTGAGCGCTTCGCCGATGCGCACGGGTCCCGGGAAATAGGCCCATTCCAGGCTGTGCGGATAGGGCGTGTCGAAGCCCGTCACCCGCTCGATCGGCGCTTCCAGATGGTAGAAGCAGCGCTCCTGCACCAGCGCCGACAGCTCCGCGCCGAAGCCGCTGGTCCGCGTCGCCTCATGGACGATCAGGCAGCGTCCGGTCTTGCGCACCGATGTCTCGATTGCCTCGATGTCGAGCGGCACCAGCGTGCGCAGATCGATGATCTCGGCGTCGACGCCCTGCTCGGCGACGACGCCGGCGACGACATGGACCATTGTGCCGTAGCACAGGATCGTTACCGCCTCGCCCCCGCGGACCACGTTCGCCCGGCCGAGCGGGACCGTGTAATAGCCGGTCGGCACTGCGCCCGCGGGGTGCTTCGACCAGTTCTCCGACGGCCGGTCCCAATGGCCGTTGAATGGGGCGTTGTAAATGCGCTTGGGCTCCAGGAAGAGTACGGGGTCGTTGTCCTCGATCGCCGCGAGCAGCAGGCCCTTGGCGTCGTAGGGCGTCGACGGGATCACCGTCTTGATCCCCGACACGTGCGTGAAGATGCCCTCGGGCGATTGCGAATGCGTCTGCCCGCCGAAGATGCCGCCGCCATAGGGCGAGCGCACGGTGATCGGCGCGGTGAACTCGCCCGCCGAGCGATAGCGCAGCCGCGCCGCCTCGCTCACCAGCTGGTCGAGCGCGGGGTAGATATAGTCGGCGAACTGGATTTCGGGGACGGGACGCAGGCCATAGGCCCCCATCCCGATCGCGACGCCCATGATGCCGATCTCGGTGATCGGCGTGTCGAACACGCGCGTCTTGCCGTGTTTCGCCTGCAGCCCGGCGGTGGCGCGGAACACGCCGCCGAAGAAGCCGACATCCTCGCCCATGACGAGCACGTCGCGATCGCGCGCCATCGCCATGTCGAGCGCCGCGTTGATCGCCTGGATCATGTTCATGCGCGTGGCGGCGGGGGCGTCGACATCCGCTTCTACGTCGGCGCTCACGCAACCTCTCCCGTCATTCCCGCGCAGGCGGGAATCCGTTGTCGCTGCGAGCAGGAGGTGTGCCTGTTACGACGCCTATGGATCCCCGCCTGCGCGGGGATGACGACGCCGCGCGGCAGCGCCGTCACTTCCGCGCCCATGGCCGTCCGCTCGCCTGTTCCTCGTCCAGCATGGTCTGCCGCTGCTCGCGCAGGTGCCAGGGCATCTCTTCGAACACGCCGTCGAACATCGAATCGAGCGGCTGGTGGAGGCCATGACCCAGGATGCCGTTCTTCTCCGCCTCGCGCTGCGCGGCGCGGACCTCCTCGGCCAACTCCTTGTCCTGCGCCGCGTGGCGATCCTCGTCCCACTCACCGAGCACGATCAGGTGATCCTTCAGCCGCCGGACCGGATCGCCGAGCGGCCACGCGTTCGCCTCGCCCGCGGAGCGGTATTGCGAGGGGTCGTCCGACGTCGAATGCCCTTCGGCGCGATAGGTGAAGTGCTCGATCAGCGTCGGCCCCTGATTGGTCCGCGCCCGCTCGGCGGCCCATTGGGTGGCGGCGAAGACCGCAAGTGCATCGTTGCCGTCCACTCGCAGCCCCGCGATGCCATAGCCGATCGCGCGCGCCGCGAAGGTCGTCGCCTCCGCCCCGGCAAATCCCGAAAAGGAGCTGATCGCCCACTGGTTGTTGACGACGTTGAGGATCACCGGCGCGCGATACACCGCGGCGAAGGTGCAGGCGGAGTGAAAGTCCCCCTCCGCGGTCGAACCTTCGCCGCACCAGGTCGCCGCGATCCGCGTATCGCCCTTGGCCGCCGACGCCATCGCCCAACCCACCGCCTGCGGGAATTGCGTGGCGAGGTTGCCCGAGATCGAGAAGAACCCGTAATCCCTGGCCGAATACATGATCGGCAGCTGCTTGCCGCCGAGCTTGTCGCCCTTGTTCGAGTAGATCTGGTTCATCATCTCGACCAGCGAATAGCCGCGCGCGATCAGCAGCCCCTGCTGGCGATAGGAGGGGAAGCACATGTCGTCGCGGTCGAGCGCGAAGGCCTGGGGCACCGCCACCGCCTCCTCGCCCGTCGCCTTCATGTAGAAGCTGGTCTTGCCCTGGCGCTGCGCGCGGAACATGCGCTCGTCGAACGCGCGCAGCAGGGCCATCGCGCGCAGCATGCGGCGCAGCTGGTCGGGCGACAGCTTCGGGTCCCACGGCCCCACCGCGCGGCCGTCCTCGTCCAGCACCCGCACCAGCGTATAGGCCAGATCGGCGAACCCGCGGGGCTCGTCCGCCGTGTCGGGCCGCCGCACGCTGCCGGCGGGCGGCACGTCGACCGCGGCGAAGTCGACCGTGTCGCCGGGCCGGAACTTGGGCTCGGGCACATGCAGCGACAGCGGCGGCAGGTTGGCGCGCGGGTGCGCGTCGGCCATGATCTCTCCTCGGACGGGGGCGAAACGCTCGGCCGCGCTCTTTCGCCCAAAGCGGGCGAATGGCAAGCCTAGAGGCCCACGACCTGCTCGCCCACCACCTGCTCGATCGCGCCGAAGATCGAGTGGCGGCGATCGTCCTCCGCCCAGATGCGTACGGTGTCGCCCGCCTTGAGGAACGGCGTGACGGGCGCGCCGCCGGTGATCGTCTCGACGGTGCGCAGCTCGGCCAGGCACGAATAGCCGACGCCGCCGTCGGCGATCGGCTTGCCCGGCCCGCCGTCCGCGCCGCGGTTCGACACGGTGCCCGAGCCGACGATCGTGCCCGCGCCGAGCGCCCGCGTCCTGGCCGCGTGTGCGATCAGCGTGCCGAAATCGAACGTCATGTCCTCGCCCGCGTCCGCCCGGCCGAAGGGCTGGCCGTTGAGATCGACCATCAGCCGGCGGTGCAGCTTGCCGCCCCGCCACCAGTCGCCCAGCGCATCCGGGGTCACGAACACCGGGGAGAAGGCGCTCGCCGGCTTGGACTGGAAGAAGCCGAAGCCCTTGGCGAGCTCGCCCGGGATCAGGTTGCGCAGGCTGACGTCATTGGTGAGCCCGACCAGCCGGATCGCCGCCAGCGCCCCGTCGCGCGATGCGCCCAACGGGACGTCGCCGGTGACGACCACCACCTCCGCCTCCAGGTCACAGCCCCAGCTCTCGTCGGCGAGCGGGATGGGGTCGCGCGGCCCCAAGAACCCGTCCGAGCCGCCCTGGTACATCAGCGGGTCGTGCCAGAAACTTTCCGGCATCTCGGCCGCGCGCGCCTGCCGCACCAGCGCGACATGGTTCACATAGGCCGAGCCGTCCGCCCATTGATAGGCGCGCGGCAGCGGCGCGGCGGCATCGTGCTCGTGAAAGCGCTCCAGCGGGATCGCCTGGTTGCGCACGTCCGTTGCCAGCGCCTGCAGGTCGGGGACGAGCCGGTCCCACGCGTCCAGCGCCGCCTGCAGCGTCGGCGCGATGTGCCCGGCGTCGGCGTACCAGGCGAGGTCGTCCGACACGACCACCAGTCTGCCGTCGCGCCCGTGCTTCAGGCTGGCGAGTTTCATGCCGTCCTCTCCCGCGTTCCGTCACCCCGGCCTTGTGCCGGGGTCCACCTCGGGTCAAGCGAAGGTCATCATCGTTGAGCTCGCGCTCGAGCGTGGCGTGGATGCCGGCACAAGGCCGGCATAACGGCAGGCACCATAACTCTTGTTCTGTTCGCTTGACGCGAACCCGTCTCCCCCGGCAATCTCCCCCCAAAGGAGTATCCCATGCTCACGCTCGACCAGATCGCCGGCCGTTTCGCCTATACCCCCGACCACGAGGCGTTCCGCCAGACCGTGCGCTCGTTCCTGCAGAAGGAGGGTGTTCCCCACGTCAACGACTGGGAGAAGAACCGCCTCGTGCCGAAGGATTTCTGGCGCAAGGCGGGTGAGATCGGGATGCTGTGCCCGACCGTGCCGGAAGCCTATGGCGGGCTGGGCCTGGATTTCGGCTACAACGCCATCGTCGATGAGGAGATGAGCTATAACGGCGTCCCGGCCGGCTTCTCCCTCCAGTCGGACATCGTCTGCGACTATATCGCGCATTACGGCTCGGAGGAGCAGAAGCGGGAATGGCTGCCCCGCCTCGTCTCCGGCGAGACGATCACCGCCATCGCGATGACGGAGCCCGGCACCGGCAGCGACCTCCAGGCGATCCGCACCACCGCGAAGAAGGACGGCAACCACTACGTCATCGCCGGCTCCAAGACCTACATCACCAACGGCCAGAACGCGGATCTGGTGCTGGTCGTCGCGAAGACCGATCCCGATGCCAGGCCGGCGTACAAGGGCATGTCGATCATCCTGGTCGAGGCCGATCGCGAGGGCTTCCGCCGCGGGCGCAAGCTCGACAAGATTGGCCAGGACGCCGCGGACACCTCCGAGCTGTTCTTCGACGACGTCCGCGTGCCGATCACCAACTGCCTGGGCGAGGAGGGCAAGGGCTTCGTCTACCTGATGAGCCAGCTGCCGCAGGAGCGGCTGTCGATCGCCGTCGGCACCCACGCCTCCGCCCAGCGCGCGTTCGACGACACCGTCGCCTTCACCAAGGACCGCAAGGCGTTCGCGGGCATGGTGTTCGATTTCCAGAACACCCGCTTCGTGTTGGCGGATCTCAAGGCGAAGCTGCAGGTCGGCTGGGCGCATCTCGACTGGGCGATCGCGCGCCACCTGAAGGGCGAGCTGACCAACGAGGAGGGCGCGGCCGCCAAGCTGTGGCACACCGAGCTGCAATGGGAGGTGATGGACAAGTGCCTCCAGCTGCATGGCGGCGCGGGTTATATGAACGAATACCCGATCGCCCGGATGTGGCGCGCGGCGCGGGTGAGCCGGATCTACGGCGGCACGACCGAGATCATGAAGGAGGTCATCGGCCGAAAGCTGTAGGTCACCAGCTCCTCCCCGGGGAGGATTTCAGTGCTTCCCACGCGGCCGCCTCGTCCTCGAAGCGCCGCTCGATCGTGATGCCGAGCACCGCCCCGCCCGCGTCCACCTCGACCGCCCCCTCCCACTCCCACGTCGCATTGCCGGCCAGCGTCACCATGCCATCCTCCGCGGCTGCGGCGCGGACCAGGCCGCCGTGGTTGAAGACGGTCAGCTCGCGCGCCCACGCGCGCCGCCCGGTCAGGCACGCCGCATAGGTCGCCGCCGCCATCGCGCTGCCGCAGCTGTCGGTCAGGCCGACGCCGCGCTCGAAGGTGCGGACGAACAGGTCTTCGCCGCGCGATTCCACGAAGGACACGTTCGCCCGGTTGGGCAGCCAGGCGGGCGCCGCTTCGCAAGCCTCGCCCGCCGCCACGAGCTCGACCTCGTCGATCATATCGACGAAGGCGACCAGATGCGGGTTGGGCATCGCGACTGCGGTGAAGGCGCGCGGCGAGGGCAGCGCCGCGATCGGCCGTTCGATATTCTCGGACCGCCCGACCGCCATCGGCCACCGCGTCACGTCGAGCGACGCCGGCCCGGCCGTCTCGCGCACCGTGTAGACGCCGGGCGCGAGGTCGGGCGCGCGCGCGACCTGCGCCGCGGAGGTCTTCAGCCGCACCGTCGCCGCGTTCAAGCCGAGCCGCGCGAAGCCCATGCGGGCGACGCAGCGCAGCCCGTTCAGGCACTGCTCCGATTCCGAGCCGTCGGCATTGAACATCCGCATCCCGAACGCCGCCCCATTGCGTTCTGGGCCGTCACCGTCGGTCAGCAGCAGCATGCCGTCGCCGCCGACCGGCCCCGCGCGATCGGCCAGCGCCACCGCGATCCGCGCCCAGGCGCGATCGTCCAGCCGCAGCGCGCGCGTGTCGAGCAGCGGGAAATCATTGCCCGAGCCATGGCACTTGACGAGCGGAAGCCGCATCAGCGCGCCCCGCCCGCGGAAGTTGGCCAGGTTGAGCCTGGGTGGCGGGTGAAGCGGGTCATGGCAGGCCATAATGGCTCGCGACGCGGTCGAGCGCCAGCATCAGGACCACCCGCCCCGCGCGCGCCGGCCAGCCGAGCGCCTTCTCCGCCGCCGGCAGACCCTCGCCCGCGCAGACCACGCGCCACAGCACGTCCGCCAGCCCCGGCCCCGCCGCCGCGACGCCCGCGTCGAACCGCCGCTTGGCCGCGATCTGCGCGGTCGAGGGGTCGAGCCCGGTCCCGCCGCCATCGACCCGCGCATCGCCCCAGCGCATCGTCACCCGCGGGCCGAGCGCCGCGCGTTCGTAATCGGCACGCAGCCGCTCGCCCGCCTCCAGCTGCCGCGCGGTGAGCAGGCCGCGCGCGCCGAGCCAGGCGAGCGGCGATTCGCGCAGGTTCACCGTTACGCTCCGCTCGCGCCGCGCCGGCGCGCGCCCCGTCACCCCGTGCGCGTCCAATGCCCGCTCCACCAGTTCCCGCATCGCCGTCGTCTCCTCGTCCGAGTCGCCGGCGCTTGCCATGACGGCGATGATGTAGGACAGGGATGAACCGATCTGGTTGGGAGAGTGCCGCATGATCACCGCCATCAGGGAAGTCCGCCGCGCCAAGGGCATGACGCTGGAGGCGGTCGGGCGCGCCTGCACGCCGCCGACCACCGCGCAGACGATCGGCCGGCTGGAGACGGGGACGCGCACCGTCTCGATCGGCTGGCTGAACCGCATCGCCGCCGCGCTGGGGGTGGAGGCGGCGGATCTGGTGCGGCTGCCCGAGCAGGCCGAGCTGGCCGTCGCCGCGACACTCGACGCCGCGGGCGCGCACGCGGCGCGCCGGGCCGCGACCGCGCCGCCGCCGCGCCCCGCCGCCGGGATGATCGCGATGACGGTGACAGGCGGGGTGGGCGACTATCGCGCCGGCGACACGCTGTGGTGCGAGCGGCTCGCGCCGGCCGACTTCGCCCGTGCGCTCAACCGCGACGTGCTGGTGCCGCGCCCGGCCGGACGCTATCTGTTCGGCCGGCTGCTCGACCGGGACGGCGCCAGGCTGCACCTGCTGCCGATCGGTCCCGGCGCGCGCCAGCAGGTGGTGGTGGACGCGCCCTGGCTGGCGCGCGCGGCGACGCTGGTGCGCGCGCTCTGATCGGGGCATGAGGGCGGCGGACGGGGGAGGCCGACCGGTGCGATTCTGCTTCATGATCCTGGCGCACCATGAGCCGGCGATGCTGGCGCGCCTCGTTGACCGGCTGCAGCACCCGGATGTGTTCTTCGTCGTGCATATTGATGCTCGATCGAACCAGCGACCCTTCCGCACCGCGCTTAGCCGCCATGCCAACCTCCGCTTCATTTCCGATGCCGACACCGGGTGCGGATCAATTACTTCGGCTTCTCGACCGTTCGCGCCATCTTCGCCCTGCTGCATCAAGCATATGCGGGTGGCGCTGATCGCTTCATCTACCTTTCAGGGCAGGATTATCCGGTGAAGGCGGTGAAGATTTGCTGGCCGAAATCGGCAACGACGAAGAAATCATCGCCGTAGACAATCGCTGCGAGCGACAGGGACCGAGCTGGTTCGATCGCTGTGCGTTCGAACCGTTCTTCGGCGATACCAAGCTGTTCAGCGTGCGCGATGGCTACGTGCCACTACGCAAACTGTCCACGGCCGTTGCACGGCTGCTGCCACGGCGGCAGTCGCCGATCCCGGTGTATTACGGGTCCGCTTGGTGGAGTCTCACCCGGGCGGCGGTAACAGAGGTCCTGCGCTTTGCGGCGGACCGTCCGCGAGCAGTCTCGTGGTTCCGACTTTGTCGCGCGCCCGATGAGATGGTGTTCCAGAGCATCCTGAAGCAAACATCCCGCGCATCATTCATCCGCTTCGACGACACGGAGCCCGGCGCGCCGGTGCGCGCGCGGCACCGGGCGGCAACCGCCTATGCCGATTTCACTGCCGACAGTATCGGCTCGCCGCGCGTGCTCGACCTGTCGGATCTTGAGCCTGTTCAGGCCTCGGGCGCTCTCTTCGCGCGGAAGGTGGACCCGATCGAGTCGGCCGGGCTGATGGACGCGCTTGATGCGGCGGCCGGAATTGATCGGCCAGATACCGTCAGCGCAGAAGGTTGACGCGATTTAATTAGGCGGACAGGAAAGTACAGCGCAGCATAGGCTCGGAATCAGGGGAACTACAATGAAGGTCGTGCTTGCCGCGGCGGCCGCCGCCGCTGCCTTTATCTCTGTGCCTGCTCAGGCGGTGACGGCGTACATAGCGCCAGCCTCCGGCGGCTATCTGGTTCCAGCAGCGGAACTGTATCGGTTTGCCCCACCGCCTCAGGGACACCGCTCGGTTACAGCTGCATATACAGCTATGGGCAGTCTCGCCGGTTCACTTTATATGATGGCTTTTCCATCGATGTGGGGACGCTCAGCGGGGTGGTGAACTATACGGTGGGCGGGGGCTCGCACGACGACAATTTCACCTACTCCGGAACGCTCACATTCGGCAGTGGCGGCACCCTCCTGTCGAGCATCCTGACGATCACGGAAGGCGGCGACGATCGCGGAAGGCCGATCTTGACATCCTTCATCCAGCAGGGCCTTTTCTATGCCGTTCCGGTTCGACTGGCGGATGGCACTCTGCTCATTCCGCCCCCGCCCGTGCCCGAACCGGCGAGCTGGACGATGATGATCGCCGGCCTCGGCGCGGTTGGCCTTGCTCTACGTCGCCGGCAGCCGGCCCTTCGGGCGGCGTAGCAGGTCCGCGATGGTGGTGGGCGCTGACGGGTTCGAACCGCCGACATCTTCCGTGTAAAGGAAGCGCTCTACCAGCTGAGCTAAGCGCCCTCCGGACCGAGGCGCGGCCACGCCCGCGCCGGTGCGGCAAAGCCGCACGGGCCGGAGCGGCCGGCAGGTCGGCGTCGCCGATCCTGTCCGACGGGCCGGCGGCTTCGCCGTCGGCATCACCGCCCCTGACATCAACCGGCCCGAATCGCAACCTCACCCGATCGCCAGCCCCGCCCGCCGCAGCGCCGCCAGATAGCCCCGCATCGCCCCCGCCCCGCGCGGCGACAGCGCGACGAAGGCGCGACGGCGGTCCTGCGGGTCGGGGCGGCGCTCCAGCAGCCCGTCGGTCACCAGCCGGTTGAGCCAGCGCAGCGCCGTGGTCGGCGCGACGGCGGCGGCGATGCACAGGCTGGAGATCGAGACGTGCGCGTCCTCCAGCTCGGCGGCGAACAGGTCGAGCAGCATGTCCCAGGCCGGGTCCTCGAACAACCCGGCGCCGAAGAAGCCGTCGCGCAGCCGGCGCGCACGCAGCGCCCCGCGGATCGCCTGCGGATCAGGCGCCGCCTCGGCCGGGCCGGCGTCGAACACCGGGCGGCGATCGGCCAGCGCCGTCTCGCCCTCCGCCGCCGCCAGTCGCGCCAGCACGCCGGCAATGCGGCCGACCTCCTGGCTGAACCGCGCGAGCCGCGTCGCGTCGCCCTCGCGCACCGCCGCGCCCGCCCGGACCAGGGCGGCGGAGGCGGCCAGCGCGGCCACGCACTCGGCCATGTCCGGCTCGCACAGGAACTGCGCGTCGGTCAGGAGCATCGCACCCGCGACCAGATCGAGCTGCGGCAGCGTGCAGGAGACCAGGTCCGCCCGCCCCGCCATCGCCGGCAGCGCGGCGTCGAGCAGGTCATCGTCCACGCCCGCCGTGTCGAGCAGCAGCAGCGCACCCGGCGCGTGCGGGGGCGGCTCGTCCCAGCCGGACGTCGCCGTCACCCGACCGCCCGCGAGCGCCACCGCCTCGGCCAGCGCGCCGTCGCGCCGGCCGACGATCACCGCCGCGAACGCGTCGCCCTGCCCCCAGGCCACCTCAGGCCATGGCCTTGACGATATCGTCGACCATCTTTTTGGCGTCGGCGAGCAGCATCATGGTGTTGTCGCGGTAGAACAGCTCGTTGTCGACGCCCGCATAGCCGACGCCGCCCATCGAGCGCTTGATGAACAGCACGGTCTTCGCCTTTTCGACATCGAGCACGGGCATGCCGTAGATCGGCGACGACTTGTCGGTCTTGGCGGCCGGGTTGGTCACGTCGTTGGCGCCGATCACGAAGGCGACATCGGTCTGCGCGAACTCGCCGTTGATGTCCTCCAGCTCGAACACCTCATCATAGGGCACGTTCGCCTCGGCGAGCAGCACGTTCATGTGCCCGGGCATCCGGCCGGCGACCGGGTGGATCGCGTATTTGACGCGCACGCCATGCTTCTTGAGCTGGTCGCCCATCTCGCGCAGCGCGTGCTGCGCCTGCGCCACCGCCATGCCGTAACCGGGAACGATGATCACCTGCTCGGCCTGGCTCATCAGGAACGCGGCGTCCTCGGCCGAGCCGCGCTTCCACGGCCGGTCGATCGCCGCCGCGTCGCCGCCGCCCGCGACCGCGCCGAAGCCGCCGGCGATAACCGACAGGAACGAGCGGTTCATCGCCCGGCACATGATGTAGGAGAGGATCGCGCCGGACGAGCCGACCAGCGCGCCGGTGATGATCATCGCGCTGTTGTGGAGCGTGAATCCCATCGCGGCCGCCGCCCAGCCCGAATAGCTGTTCAGCATCGACACCACGACCGGCATGTCCGCGCCGCCGATCGGGATGATGAGCAGGAAGCCGATTGCGAACGACAGGACGGTGATCGTCCAGAACACCGCCGGCTGCTGGTCAGTGGTGAAATAGCCGATCAGCAGTACGATCGCGGCGAGCGTGGCGAGGTTGATGAGGTGGCGCCCGGGCAGCAGGATCGGTTTGCCGCCCATGTTGCCGTTCAGCTTCAGGAACGCGATCACCGAGCCGGAGAAGGTGATCGCGCCGATCGCGACGCCCAGCGCCATCTCGACCCGGCTGACCGGGTGGATGACCGCGAAGGGCTGGCCGATCATCGGCACGACGAGGTCGGCAATCCCGAACGCCTGCGGGTTGAGGTACGCCGCCGCCGCGACCAGCACCGCGGCGAGCCCGACCAGGCTGTGGAAGGCGGCGACGAGCTGCGGCATCGCGGTCATCGCGATGCGGCGCGCGGTGACGAGGCCGATGACGGCGCCTAGGGCGATAGCTGCAACTATCTCGGCGAGCGTGCCGACACTTAGTTGATCGACGATCCGGTAAGGTTCAAACTGACCCGGTATCCGGTGGATGTAATCCTGAACCGTCTCGAAAGGCAGGTGCGTGACCAGCGTCGTCCCGACCGCGATAAGCATCCCCGCCATGCCGAAGCGATTGCCGCGCTGGCTGGTCGCAGGGCTCGACAGGCCGCGCAGCGCGAGAATGAAGCATACGCCCGCCACCAGATAGGCGAGCGCGGCCCAGGGGTTGACGGCGGCCTCCACTAAAATCCTCCCCGGAACGGGGAGGGGGACCGCCGCTGCAGGCGGTGGTGGAGGGGGCGCTCGTCCAGGCGCCCCCCTCGTGGCTGAGCCCCCTCCGTCACGCGCTTTGCGCGCGCCACCTCCCCATCCAGGGGAGGATTGCCGAAGCCCATCACCGCCCCTTTTTCTGGTACATCGCCAGCATCCGCGCCGTCACCGCGAAGCCGCCGAAGATGTTGACGCTCGCCAGCGTCACCGCGCCCAACCCCAGCCATTTGGACACAGGCGACCCCGCCGCGGCCCCGGCGATGAGAGCGCCGACGACGATGACGGAGGAGATCGCATTGGTCACCGCCATCAGCGGCGTATGCAGCGCCGGCGTCACCGACCACACGACATAATAGCCGACAAAACAGGCCAGCACGAAAATCGAGAGGATCGAAACGAAGTCCATGCGCTTACCTTCTATCCTCCCCAGCTTGCTGGGGAGGGGGACCACGGCGCCTCTTGGCGCGGTGGGGGAGGGGCGTCGACGCAAGCGCCACGACCGCAGCGGCACCCTGGTCCGCATCACCGAGAATCTCGGTAGCCAGCAGCCGTATGATCTTTAGCCCACGCAAAGCTATGAACGCGTCTCGCGTCGCGTCGCGCACGACCACTTCCGGTTGATCGTGGATTTGCCCATCGACCTCGATGACCAGCTTCACCGCCGCACAGTAGAAATCGGCGACGTAGTCGAGGCCGATCGGATGCTGGCGGCGGAAGCGGATGCCCATCGGCGCACCGCGCAAGTGCTGCCAGGGCAGCCCCTCGGGGTAGCTCATCTTGCGACGGAGCTTGCGGGCGGTCTCCACGATCGGCGGGACGTTCGAGCCGATCGCCCCTCCACCGCCGCGCCGAGGCGCGGCGGTCCCCCTCCCCGTGCCGGGGAGGATCAAAGAGCTAGCCTCGGGTTCACCACCTGGCCGCCCCGCGTCAGGCGGATCGCGTCGCCGATCTCGGCGTCCAGCACCGGGCGGCCCTGTTCCTTGTCCCAGAAGGTGGACAGGAAGTTGTAGAGGTTGCGCGCGAACAGCGCGCTCGCGTCCGCGGCCAGGCGCGAGGGCATGTTGCGGTGGCCGACGATGCGAACGCCGTGCCGCTCGACCACCTCGCCCGGTGCGGCGCCCTCGACATTGCCGCCCTGCTCGATGGCGAGGTCGACGATCACGGAGCCGGGGCGCATGCTCGCCACCTGCGCGTCCGTCACCAGCCGCGGGGCGGGGCGGCCGGGGATCAGCGCGGTGGTGATGACGATGTCCTGCCTGGCGATGTGCGCCGACACCAGCTCGGCCTGCGCGCGCTGATATTCGGGCGAGGTCTCGCCGGCGTAGCCGCCCGCGCCCTCGCCCTCGACCCCCGCTACGCCCTCGACGAACACCGGCTTGGCGCCGAGCGACATGATCTGCTCGCGCGTCGCCGAGCGGACGTCGGTGGCGGAGACCTGCGCGCCCAGCCGTCGCGCGGTCGCGATCGCCTGCAGCCCCGCGACGCCGACGCCCATCACGAACACGCGCGCGGCGCTGATCGTGCCCGCCGCCGTCATCATCATCGGAAAGGCGCGGCCATATTCCGCCGCGGCGTCGAGCACCGCCTTGTAGCCGGCGAGGTTCGATTGCGAGGACAGGATGTCCATCGACTGCGCCCGCGTGATGCGCGGCATCCACTCCATCGCCAGCGCTTCCAGCCCGGCGGCGGCGTAGGCATCGATGCGCGGCCGATCGCCGATCGGGTCGAGCGCCCCGACGATCCACGCCCCCGCGCTCGCACCCGCCAGGCTCGCCGGCTCCGGTCCCTGCACGGCCAACACGATGTCCGCGCCCGCCACCGTCGCCGCGGCGTCGCCCGGCTCGGCACCCGCCGCGCGGTAGGATGCGTCGTCGAACGCGGCGGCCGCGCCCGCGCCCGTCTCCACCGCGACGGTCGCGCCCAGCGCGAGGAGCTTCTTCACCGTCTCCGGCGTCGCCGCGACCCGCTTCTCGCCGTCGGCGCGCTCGCGCAGGACGGCGATCTTCACGCGCGCGAGATCACCCAGATCACCAGCGCCGCAATGATCGCCACCGCCACCGCACCCCATTTCAGCATCGCGATCACGCTGCCGTAGGTCTGCACATGGAAGTCCATGTCGGTCGGGGGAGTGTCGCTGTCGCCGGCCATGCGCCTCTTCCTGAACGGTCCTGGAACCGGCCTTACCCGCCCCGCCCGGTCGCCTCAAGCGCTTAAGCCGGCATTTACCGCCGCCGCGCTAAGCGCCTCGTCGTGCCTGGAGAGATCCGTCCATGACCCGCAACGGCCAACGGCTGCTGCTCCTGATCGACGACGAGCCCGCGCAGCGCCGGCTGGTCGCCGCGCTGGCGGCGCGTCGCGGGTGGCGCGCGATCTTCGCGTCGGACGGCGAGACCGGCGTCGCCATGCTCGGCACGCAGGACGGGATGCAGCTCGACGCGATCCTGCTCGATCACTGGACGCCCGACGCGGACGCCGCGGCCGTCATCGCCGCGCTGCGCGAGCGTCGGCCGGCGCTGCCGATCCTGATGCTGACCGCCAACGGCTCGGTCGCGCAGGCGGTGGCGGCGATGCGCTCGGGCGCGACCGATTTCCTGGTCAAGCCGCTCGCGCCCGAACGGCTGCTCGCGGCGCTGGAACAGGCGGTGGCCGGCACCGCCGCGGGCGAGCTGAGGCCGCTGACCGAGAAGATCCCGGCGCTGCTCGCGTTCGACGAGATCGTCGGCTCCGCGCCCGATTTCCGCGCCGCGCTCGCCATCGCCGCCAAGGCCGCGCGCGCGCGCGTCCCCGTGCTGATCGAGGGCGAAAGCGGCGTCGGCAAGGAGGTGGTGGCGGAGGCCGTCCACGCCGCCTCGCCGCGATCCAAGAAGCCGATGGTGACGGTGAACTGCGGCGCGATCCCCGCCAACCTGGTCGAGTCCGAGCTGTTCGGGCACGAGAAGGGCGCGTTCACCGGCGCGTTCGACCGCAAGATCGGCCGCTTCCAGCAGGCCGAGGGCGGCACCATCTTCCTCGACGAGATCGGGGAGATGCCGCTCGACGCGCAGGTGAAGCTGCTGCGCACGCTGCAGACGGGCGAGGTCCATCCGCTCGGCGCGCGCCACGCGCAGGAGGTCGACGTCCGCGTCATCGCCGCGACCAACAAGCGGCTGCTCGACGAGGTCGAGGCGGGGCGGTTCCGCGAGGACCTCTATTATCGGCTGAACGTGGTGCCGGTGACCATCCCGCCGCTGCGCGAGCGCGCCGGCGACATTCCGGCGCTGGCCCGCCACCTGCTCGCGCGCATCGCCAAGCAGCCCGGCCTGCGTCCGCTCGGCATCACCGACGACGCGCTGCAGATGCTCGGCGAATATGACTGGCCGGGCAATGTCCGCCAGCTCCAGAACGCCCTGTTCCGCGCCGCAGTGCTGTGCGAGGGCGCGGCGCTGACCAGGGCCGACTTCCCGCAGATCGCGAGCCTGGGCGCGCGCCGCCATGCGACGACGCAGGCCGCGATGGCAGGCGGCGTCACGTTGTTCCGCGCCGACGGCAACATGCGCCCGCTGGAAGACATCGAGGCGGACGTGATCCGGCTCGCGATCGGCCATTATCGCGGCCGTATGACCGAGGTCGCGCGGCGGCTGGGGATCGGGCGCTCGACCCTCTATCGCAAGCTCGGCGAGCTGGGGATCGACGCGG
Source organism: uncultured Sphingomonas sp. (assembly GCF_964250165.1). Classification (GTDB taxonomy): domain Bacteria; phylum Pseudomonadota; class Alphaproteobacteria; order Sphingomonadales; family Sphingomonadaceae; genus Sphingomonas. The sequence goes on from NZ_CAXUEK010000006.1 coordinate 48,503, forward strand.
CGTAGCGGCAGGCGCGGCCACGCCCGCGGCGGTGCGCGCAGCGTGCCGACCCGTCCGACGGCGGCTTCATCAACGGGCGGGATCGCTCACCACAGCACCCCACGCTCCGGCCGCACCGGCGCGGGCGCGGGATCGCCGATCGCCTGCAGGAGGTCGATCTCGATCGTCCGGCACAAGGCGGTCATCGGCACGTCGTGGACGGTGCCCGCGAAGGGATCGACGAGATCGTCGCCGGTCCGCAGCACCGCCAGGAACATCAGCCCCGCCACCGTCGAGCCGAGCGGGGTCGCGAACCCCAGCGTCTCCACCAGCGCGATCGGCAGCAGCGCGCAGAACAGCTGCGTGAAGAAGGTCGGCAGGAAGCGATACTGATGGGGCAGCGGCGTGTTCTTCAGCCGCTCCATCCCCCCCTGCGCGTTGGCGATGTCGACCAGTCCGCGTTCCATCGCGCATTGCTGGACGGTGTCGAGCCAGCCCCGCCGCACCGCATCGGCGATCCGCCGGCCGGTGCCGTCGAGCAGGCCGTTGGCGGCGTTAGCGCGCGCCAGCGCCGGATGCGCCTCGTCGTCGGACAGGAATCGCAGGACGTCGGCGTCGTGGGGCTGACCGCGCAGGCGGCAGCGCAGCGCATGCACATAGGCGATCTGCCGCAGCACCAGCGTCCGCCGCAGGTCGCGGGCATCGTCTTCGACCAGGAAGTTGGACGCCATGCGTGCCAGGCTGCGCGAGCCGTTGATCATCGCTCCCCACAGCACCCGCCCCTCCCACCAGCGCTGGTAGGACGAGTTGCCGCGAAAGCCGAGGAACAGCGCCAGCGCCGAACCGAACAGGGTGATCGGCAGGTTCGGCGCGTGGAAGGGCAGCAGGTGATAGGCGAGGGCGACGACACAGTCCCAGACGAAGAGCAGCGCCAATGGCCGCCACACCTCCGCCCCGATCTGCCGCAGCCGCGGCGTCGCCTCGACGATCATGCCGGCGGCCTTACCGGCAGACGGCGGGCGTGAACAGCCGCCGCGCGGTGGCGCGGCGCACCGACTGCGGCTACCGCCGACGCCGTGAACGGAGCCGGACGAACGATGCCGCCGGTGATGGCCGGGGCGGGGGTGGGCGCGGCGGCGGTGGCGCTGCTGCTGCTTGCGGGGCTGGCGGTCGACCGCTGGCCGTTCGGGTGGGACCGCGCGATCCTGCTGGGGCTGCGGGCGTGGCATGGCCCGGACTGGCTGCCCGACGCCGCGCGCGACGTGACCGCGCTCGGCAGCGGCACGGTGCTGACGATCGTGGTGGTCGGCGTCGCCGGGCTGCTGCTGGCCCTGGGGCATCGGCTCGCCGCGCTGGCGCTGATCGCCGCGGCGCTCACCGGCAGCTGGGCGGTGGCGCTGCTGAAGCTGCATGTCGCCCGCGCGCGGCCGACGATCGTCGCGCACTGGGCGGTGGTCAATCACCAGAGCTTCCCGAGCGGACACGCCACGTCCAGCGCGGTGATCTACCTGACGCTCGCGGCGCTGGCCGGGCAGGTGACGCCGAGCCGCGGCGCGCGGGCGTATCTGATGGGCGCGGCGATCCTGCTGGTGGGCGCGATCGGGATCAGCCGCGTGTATCTGGGCGTCCACTGGCCGTCGGACGTGCTCGCCGGCTGGAGCTTCGGGACGCTGTGGGCGATCGGCTGGTGGCGGGCGACGGCGGCGATGCGGCGCTCGCTCGCCCGCTAGGCGGTCAGCCGGTGGCGGCGGTCAACGTCGCGCGGACGCCGCGATGCGCGGCGTCGTATTCCAGCACCGCCTGCAGGCTCTGCGCCATCGCGCGGATCAGGCGTGTGCCCAGCCCCGTGCCCTTGGGCCGATCGTCCGGCCCCATGCCGCAGCCGTCGTCCTCCACCGTCAACCGGAAGCGTGCGTCGTCCTGCGCGTCGAGCCGCACGCGCACCTCGCCGCCGCCATGGGGATAGGCGTATTTGCAGGCGTTGGTGACGAGCTCGGTGACGATCACGCCCAGCGACACCGCGCGGTCGGCGGCGAGGCGCACGGGTTCGGCGGCGAGCGCGAGCCGGCGCGGCGCGGCGTCGCTCGACCAGGTCTCGGCGAGCTCGTCGACCAGCGCAGACAGGTATTCCCGCATGTCGACGCTCTCCACGCTTTGCGAGGTGTAGAGCCGGCGATGCACCTGCGCGATCGCCTCGATGCGGCGTTGCGTATCCTGCAGCGCCTGGCGCGCGGCGGGGTCGGCCAGCGCGGAGGATTGCAGCCGCACCATCGCCGATACGAGCTGCAGCGAATTGGCGACGCGGTGGTTGACCTCGCCCAGCAGCGCTTCCAGCCGCGCGTTGCTGGCGCGCAGCTCGGCCTCCGCCTCGGCCTTGGCACGCTCCAGCCCGGCGCGCGCGAGCACGCCCGCGAAGCCGGCGGCGAGCAGATCGAAGAAGTCCTCGCCGATCGTCTTCACGACATAGTCCGCCGCGCCAGCCTTCAACGCCGCGACCGCGATCCGCCCTTCCTCCGAGCCGGTGACATAGACGACCGGCGGCGGCGCGGGCAGCGCGCCGAGCGCCGCCAGCGTCGCCAGCCCGTCCATGCCCGGCATGTAATGATCCACCGCGACCAGGTCGAAGCGCTCGGCCGCGGCCAGCGCCAGCCCCTCGGCTCCGCCCGCCGCCGCCGTCACGCGATAGCCGCGCCGCGCCAGCGCCCGGGCCGCCAGGCGGCGGATGCCGGGATCATCGTCGATGTAGAGGACGTGCGGTTCGGCCAATCGTCAGGCCTCGATCTCGGGCACCTGGATCACCGACAGGAAGAGCCCGAGCTGGCGGATCGCCTGGGCGAAGTTCTCGTAATTGACCGGCTTGGTGATGTAGACGTTGCAGCCCAGATCGTAGCAGCGCTGGATCTCGACCTTGTCGTCAGTGGTCGTCAGCACCACCACCGGCGTGCGACGCAGCGGGCTTCCTTCGGCCTTCACCTTCGTCAGGATGTCGGTGCCGCTCATGTCGGGCAGGTTGAGGTCCAGCAACACGAGCGCCGGGCCGTTCAGTGCCGGACCCTCGGCGGCGTTGAACAGATAGTCCAGCGCGCTCGTGCCGTCGGTGAAATGCCGGATCTCGTTCATGATCCCGGCGCGGCGGATGTTCTTCTCGATCAGCCGGGCATGGCCTTCGTCGTCCTCGATCATGACGATGTTCACGGACTGAGGGTCGTTCACGCGCGGGACTCCTCGAAGATGGCGGGCAGGCTGACCCGGAAGGCCGAGCCTTCGCCCAGCTGCGATTCGACGTCAATCACGCCGCCCAGCCGATACACCAGCGCGCGGACATGGGCGAGGCCGATCCCCTCGCCCGGCTGATCCTGCGGGCCGGAGCGGCGAAACAGGTCGAAGATGCGCTCGTGATCGGCGGGCGCGATGCCGCGGCCGTTGTCGCGCACCGTCAGCAGCACCCGACCGCCCTCGCGCGCGCCGGTGATGGCGATATGGCCCGGGCGGCCGGGCTGGAGATACTTGATCGCATTCTCGATCAGGTTGGCGAGGATCTGCTCGATGGCGATGCGATCGCTGACGAGGTAGGGCAACGGGTGCTGCACCTCCACCGCCGCCCCCCGCGCGTCGATCAAGTGACGGATCGAACCGATCGACGCCTCGGCGATCGCGGCCACGTCCAGCGGCTCCGGCGTGATCACGCGGCGTCCCTCGCGCGACAGGCGCAGGATCGCGTTGATCAGCCGGTCCATGCGCTCGGTGGAGGTGCGGATGAAGCCGATCGCCTCGGGCAGGTCCTCGCTCACCGCGAGCTTCGCCGCCGCCGTGACGATGCCCGGCGCCTCCGCCTCGGCGCGGTCGACCAGCTCGGCAAGCGGCCGCATCGCGCTCGCCAGCTCGCTGGTGAAGCCCATCACGTTGACCAGCGGCGAACGCAGGTCGTGGCTGACGATATAGGCAAAGCGCTGGATTTCCTCATTAGCGCGGCTGAGATCGGCGGTGCGCGCCGCCACCTGCGCTTCCAGCGTCGCGTTGAACGCGCGCAGCCGCTCGCGCGAGGCGCTGATGTCGCGGGCGAAGCGCACCAGCGTCACCGCCGTCGTGCCGCCGAGCAGCAGGAGCAGCACGCCCGCCGCCGCGAGGATCGCGTAGAACACGTGCTGGCTCGATCGCTGGTCGGCGTCGCGGATCGCCAGCAGCCGCCGCTCCTCGGTCAGCATCCGCGCGGCCAGGGCGCGGATCGCCTTGGGTCGCGCATAGGCCGCTTCGGCGATGAAATAGCGGTTCGCCGCTTCGGGCTGACCGATCCGCACGAGCCTCATGCTTTCCGCCCTGGCGGCAAGCAGCGCGGCGATCCGGCGGCGGTAGTCCGCGATGTTGCGCTGCTGGCGCCCGTTATCGGCCGTGAGCCGCGCCAGGCGGTCGATCGCCGGCGCCACCCGGGCCTGGAAGCCGGCATACGCATCGAGGTATCGTTGCTCGTGCGCGAGCAGGTAGCCGCGCCGCGCCGTCTCGCCCTGCTCGACCAGCAGCTGCGCCTGTTCGATCGCCGCCGCCACCGTGAGCGTGTGCGCCACCCGATCGCTGTGGGCGCGCGTGCGATCGGTCGCCAGGGCCGCCGCCACGACGGCGGCGACCAGCAGCGCGAAGCCGAGCGCCATCGCGCCGATCAGGAACCGCCCGATCGACCGCTCCCCCAGCTCCAGCCACCGCGCCGCTCCGGACATGGTCGGCCGCTTAGGCACAAGTCTACCGGATGGCTAGGCCAGCCGCCGCCTGCTGCCCCTGCTGCGCGCGCCTGCTGCGCTTCACAGCAACAGCTGCTGCGCGCCCCTGCTGCGCTTCACAGCAACAGCTGCTGCGCGGTGGCCCGACCGACATGACCGCCGCCGCGTCGCCGCGCCAGCTCGGTCTCGGCGGTGAAGCGCACGTCCGGATCGCGATCGGCCAGGAAGCCCGCCAGGCTGTCATCGGCGATCTCCGTCCACTCCTTGCCGCGGTCCGGCCCGAAGCGGACGCGCGGCAGCAGCCCCGGCGCCTGCGACCATTCGAGCAGCTGCGCCACGCTCGCCTCGTTCAACATGTCGCGCAGGTGATGGGCGGTGACATAGGCGTCGGGGAAAGCGCGGTGCGCGGGCAGCCCGCGCGCATGCTCCAGCCCATGCGGCTTGCGCCAGTAGCGCAGCACCTGATTGGAAAAGGCGGGGCTGTCCGGCCACAACCGCAGTGCGCATTTCCAGGTGCAGATCCACTCGGCGCCGCCCGTCAGCGCGGGCGTGCAGAACTGCTGCTCGAAATCGGCGCGGTGGGCGGCGAGCGCGAGACGGCGCGGATAAGGGTCCAGCGCCTGGCGCGCGCAGTCGTGCCAATAGGGCGCGTCGGCCACCTCCTCGTCGAGGATGTGGTGCACCGCCTGGGTGACGGGCGGGATGCCGCGGCCGGGATTGACGAAGCGCCAGCCACCCTCGCCGTGCAGCTCCCAGCGCCCGTCGGCACCAAGCGCCACGTCCTGCCAGCCGATCTCCAGCACCCCGTGCGCAGGCGGGGCGTTGCCCGTGGTTTCGAGGTCGATGACGCGGACGATCTGCGGGCGGGGCGGAGGCATTCGTCGGTAAATGGGCGTGAGCGAGCGCTTTTGCCAGCGCATCCCCTCTCCCTGCAGGGGAGAGGGTGGCCGAGCCGCAGGCGAGGTCGGGTGAGGGGATGGACGTGCTATTCCAGGCCCGCCCGTCAGCCCCTCACCCTGGCCGCTCCGCGGCCGGTCCCTCTCCCCTGCAGGGAGAGGGATCAGTGCGCGACCTGCTCGCCGCGCGTCAGCCCCGACAAGGCCAGCTGCCGGTCGATCTCCGCGACCAGCCGGTCGAGCCCGGACTGATCCTTCGCCTCGGCGCGCGCGACCAGGACGTCCTGGGTGTTCGACGCGCGCAGCAGCCACCAGCCGTCCGCGGTCGAGACGCGCGCGCCGTCGATGGCGTTGACCTCGGCGCCGTCGGTGTGCAGCCGATCGAGCACCTCGTCCACGACCGCGAACTTGCGGCTCTCGTCCACCTGGAATCGCATCTCGGGCGTGTTGACCAGCGCCGGCATCGCGTCCTTGATCTCGGTCATCGAGCGCCCGATCAGATGCGCGGCGCGGATCAGCTGGATCGCGGCATATTGCGCGTCGTCGAACCCGTAATAGCCCTGCGCGAAGAAGATATGCCCGCTCATCTCGCCCGCCAGCGGCGCGCCCGTCTCCTTCATCCTGGTCTTGATGAGGGAGTGGCCGGTCTTCCACATCACCGGCTTGCCGCCGAGCTCGGCGATGCGGTCGAACAAGGCCTGGCTCGCCTTGACGTCGCCGATGATCGTCGCGCCGGGCTCGACCCTGAGCACCGGCTCGGCCAGGATGGCGAGCAGCTGGTCGCCCCAGATCACGCGGCCCGCGCCGTCGATCGCGCCGATCCGGTCGCCGTCGCCGTCGAAGGCGAGGCCGAAATCCAGGCCCTGCTCGGCCACCAGCTGCTTCAGGTCCGCGAGGTTCGCCTCGACCGTGGGATCGGGATGGTGGTTCGGGAAGCGCCCGTCCACCTCCGGGAAGAGGACATGGTGCTCGCCGGGCAGCTCCTTCACCAGCCGCTCGATCACCGGCCCGGCGGCGCCGTTGCCGCAGTCCCAGCCGATCCGGTAGCTGCCGCCCGCATAGCCCGCGAGCAGGCGGCCGACATAGGCGTCCATCACGTCGGCCTCGGTGACGTCGCCCGCGCCCTCCTCCCAATCGCCCTCGGCGGCGAGCCGCGCCAGGTCCTGGATATCCTCGCCGAAAAAGCTGTTGTGCTGGAGCACCATCTTGAAGCCGTTGTAATCGGCCGGATTGTGGCTGCCCGTCACCTGCACGCCAGCGTCCACCTCCAGCGTCGCCTCGGCGTAATAGAGCATCGGCGTTGGCCCCATGCCGATGCGCACCACGCTCACGCCGGCCGCGGTGAGCCCTTCGACCAGCGCCGCCTCCAGCTCGGGCGAGGAGACCCGGCCGTCATAGCCGACCGCGACGCGCGTGCCGCCGGCGCGGCGGATGCGCGTGCCGAAGCTGCGCCCGAGCGCGCGCGCGTCGGCGGGAAACAGCGTGCGGCCGACGACGCCGCGCACGTCATATTCGCGCAGCACGGTGGGATCGAAGCGATGCGTGGTCATGGATTCCCCTGTTCCTTCTATTATCCTCCCCTGCGAGGGGAGGATCGCGCGGCTCGATGGCGCAAAAAGGTTACGGCCTCCCCCCGTGCCGCAGCAGCAGGTCGCGCGCGGTGTTGAGCCGACGCGCCAGCTCGGGCGAGCCGCCGCGGTCCGGGTGTGCCTCGGCGACCAGCCGGCGGTGCGCGGCGCGGATCGCGTCGGCATCGGCATGGAGCCCCACGCCCAGCACCGCCCTTGCATCGATCAGCGCGCGGTCCGCGGGCGCGCGGGTAGGCCGGAGCCACCGCCACGCCAGCCAGGCGAGCAGCACGACGACCAACAATTTCATGGGAGCAGCGTCATGCCGCGCCCGCGTCGGCGAACAGCGGCAGGGCGGGCTCGGGGAGCGCCAGCGCCGCCATCATCTCGCGCAGTTCCTGGCGCGCGGCGACATGGCCCAGCCCCATCTGACCGAATGCCTTGGCGTCGATCATCGTCAGGCCTGCCGGGAACAGCTCGCGATAGATCACGCGCTCGCCCAGCCCCGGGATCAGGCGGAAGCCGACGCGCTTGGCCAGCTGGCCCAGCGCGTCCTGCACCCGGCGCATGTTGCGCGCCTCGATGTGCTGGAGGCGATTGCGCAGCACCACCCAGTCGATCGTCGTCCCGTCGGCACGCGCGCGCTGCTTGCGCGCGTCCCAGATCAGCTCGGCGTAGAAGGACGGGCGGGTGACCTTGTAGGTCTCGGGATCGACCTGCCCGATCAGGTCGAAGTCGACGAAGCTGTCGTTCATCGGCGTCACCAGCGTATCGGACAGCGCCGCCGCGGTGCGCGCGAAAGGATCGTCGCGACCCGGCGTGTCGACCACCAGATAGTCGGCGCCGGCGCTCAGCTGCCCCCACAGTTCCTCGAACGCCGCCTCGGTCTGCGCGGTGTGGGTGGCGTGGACCGGCATCGGCAGGTCCTGGCCGGTGCGCTTGATCGTCGCGGCGCGGTTGTCGAGATAGCGCCCGACGGTGCGCTGGCGATGATCGAGGTCGAGGCACGCGACGCGCGCGCCCTTCGCCGCCAGCGCGATCGCGACATGGACCGCGGTGGTCGACTTGCCGGTGCCGCCCTTCTCGTTGGCAAAGACGATGACGTGGGTATTGTCCGGCCCGCTCGGCACACTGGCTATCCTTGTCCGTTAACGCGCTGTTCCCCATAGGGGCGGCCGCCGGATTGTTCGAGCCAGATTGTTTGGGGGGTGCGCCGTGCAGACCGTTCGGGAGCTGGCCGATCTGCGCGCGGCGGTGGCGATGCTGCGGGCCGGAGGGGGCCGGGTCGCGCTGGTGCCGACGATGGGCGCGCTCCATGCCGGCCACCTGGCGCTGATCGCCGCAGGCCGGCGCGCGGGCGCGAAAGTGGTCGCCTCGATCTTCGTCAATCCCCTGCAGTTCGGTGCGGACGAGGACCTGTCGCGCTATCCCCGGCGCGAGGCGGTGGACGCCCGCCTGCTCGCCGAGGCGGGCTGCGATCTCCTGTGGCTGCCGGGTGTCGCGGCCATGTACCCGGCCGGCTTCGCCACGACCGTGAGCGTCGCGGGCGTGACCGAGCCGTTCGACGGCGCCGCCCGGCCCGGCCATTTCGACGGGGTCGCGACAGTAGTGCTCAAGCTCTTCCACCAGGTCGCGCCCGACCTCGCCTGCTTCGGCGAGAAGGACTGGCAGCAGCTGCAGGTGGTGCGCCGGATGGTCGCGGACCTCGATCTGGCGATCGAGATCGTCGGCGTGCCCACCGAGCGCGAGGATGACGGCCTCGCGCTCTCCTCGCGCAACCTCTATCTCGCCCCCGACGAGCGGGGGCATGCCGTGGCGCTGCCGCGCGCGCTGGGCGAGGCGGCGGCGGCAATCGGACGGGGCGAGCCTGCGGCCGCGGCGCTGGAGCGCGCGCACGAGGCGCTGGCGGCGGCGGGCTTCGCGGTCGATTATTGCGATCTCGCCGATGCCGAGACGCTCGGAGCGCCTCAGCCCGATCGCCCCCGCCGCCTGCTCGCCGCGGCGCGGATCGGCACGACCCGGCTGATCGACAACCTGCCGGTCGACTGAGGTCACCGGCGCGTTAACCATTTGGTGACGCGACTCGGACCATGTTTGCCCTTCCTGCAATGGGGGTGAACATGGAGAAGGGCTTCACGAACGCGCATGTCCTGCTGGACAGCCGGATGTCGGCCGCCGCCCGCGGCGACGCGGACGCGCTGTACGATCTGGGCATCTGCTATTCGACCGGCGCCGCCGGCGTGGGCATCGACCTGATCGCCGCGCACAAATGGTTCAACCTGGCCGCGGTCGCCGGCTCGCCCGCCGCGCATCACGCGCGCGCCGAGGTGGCCGAGGACATGACCGCGCGCGAGATCGTCGAGGCGCAACGCCAGGCTCGCGCCTGGCTCGGCGAGACGCGGCGGTTGGCGGCCTGAGTCAGCTCCGACGCCCATCAATCCTCCCCTGCGAGGGAGAATTGCCTTTGCTCAGTCCGGCCGGCGCATCTCGAAGCGGCGATCCTCGGTGATCTCGAAATAGTCCGCCGGCCCGCCGCCGCGCACGATCGGGCGCGCGCGCGCCGTGCGGTAGACGCCGTCGTCGAGCATGGCGGCGTCGATGTGGATGCCCACCGCCTCGCCGATCACCAGCCACTGGTCGAGCTGACGGCCCTCCTTGGTCTCCAGCCGGACGAGCTGGGTCAGCCTGCACTCGAACGCCGCCGGGCTCGCCGCAACGCGCGGGCAGGCGACCAGCCGCGACGGCGCCGACTCCAGTCCAGCCAGCGCGAACTCGTCCGCCGCGACGTTCGCCGACGTGGCGTTCATCGCCTCGGCGAGCTCCATCGTCGCCAGATTCCACACGAACTCGCGCGTTTCGGCGATGTTGGCGACCGAGTCCTTCCACCCCATCGACGAGAAGCCGATCAGCGGCGGCCGGTAGTTGAACAGGTTGAAAAAGCTATAGGGCGCCAGGTTGCGCACCCCGGATGGCGACAGGCTGGAGATCCACCCGATCGGCCGCGGCGCGACGATCGCGTTGAGCGGGTCGTGCTTCAGTCCATGCCCCTCGGCGGGCTCGTAGAAGTGCCAGTCCGTCATCGCCCGCGCCAACGCCTGTGCGCATGACATGGACGCATGGCGATCCTATCTTGGCGGATGATGACCGACGCCGCGCCGCCCGCCGTCTATCGCCACCGCCTCGCCACCCGGCTGTGGCACTGGACCAACATGGTCGCGGTGTTCGTGATGATCGGCAGCGGGCTGATGATCTCCAACGCGCACCCGCACCTCTATTGGGGCGTCTACGGCGCGAACTTCGACCGGCCCTGGTTCAATCCGCCGGCCTTCCCGGGCTGGCTCACGATTCCGTCGCGCTACAATCTCGCGCTGGGGCGGCGCTGGCACCTGCTGTTCGCGCTGGTGCTGGCGTTCAACCTCCTGTGGTTCATGGTCGCCAGCCTCGTGAACCGGCATTTCACCCGCGACCTGCGCATCCGCGCGGCGGAGCTGCGGCCGGCGCATGTCTGGGCGGACGTGCGCGCGCATCTCGCCTTCCGCTTCCACGATGCCGACCATCCCGAAGCGTTCAACCTCCTGCAGAAGCTCGCCTATGCGGCCGCCCTGTTCGTGCTGCTGCCCGCCATGATCGCGACCGGGCTGGCGCTGTCGCCGGGCTGGGACGCGGGCGCGCCGTGGCTGCTGGCGCTGCTCGGCGGCCGGGCGGCGGCGCGGTCGCTCCACTTCCTCGCCTGCTGGGGGCTGATCGGCTTCGTCGTCGTCCACCTGGTGCTGGTCATGCTGGCGGGGCCGCTGGCGGAGATCCGCGGCATGGTCAGCGGCTGGTTCCGCTCGCACGCGGCGAAGACGCGATGAGCGCGCTCGTCACGCGCCGGGCGCTGGTGACCGGCGGGGCCGGCCTGCTGCTCGCCGGCTGCGACCGGGTGCAGAGCTGGGCGCCCGCACGCAAGATCCTGCTGTCGGGCGACAAGATCAACTACCACCTGCAGCGCGCCCTGATCGATCGCGGCGCGCTCGCGCCCGAATACCGGCCGGACCAGATGTCGCCGGTGTTCCGCACCAACGGCAGCACCGATCCGGGCACCGACGCCTACCACGCGCTCGCCGGAGGCGGCTTCGCGGACTGGCGGCTGCAGGTGACGGGGCTGGTCGCCCGCCCGCTGGCGCTCAGCCTCGCTCAGCTGCACGGACTGCCGCAGCGCGCGCAGATCACCCGGCACGATTGCGTCGAGGGCTGGAGCGCGATCGGGCAGTGGCGGGGGCCGCAGCTGCGCACGGTGCTGAAGCTGGCCGGCATCAGGGCCGAGGCGCGCTACATCGTATTCCGCTGCGCGGACCGGATCGGGGGCACGCCCTATTACGAATCGATCGATCTCGTGGACGCCTTCCACCCGCAGACGATCCTGGCGACGCAGCTGAACGGCCGGCCGCTCTCCGTCGGCCACGGCGCGCCCGCGCGGCTGCGCGTCGAGCGGCAGCTGGGCTACAAGCAGGCGAAATATGTCATGGCGATCGAGGCCGTGCCGAGTCTCGGCGGCGTCGGGCAGGGCAAGGGCGGCTATTGGGAAGATCGGATCGATTACGATTGGTATGCCGGCATCTGATCGTTACGCGGACCGCCCATGGCACTGATCGACCACTTCCTCGCCCGCGCGGTCAAGCGCGGCACGCTGACCGTCATCCACCCCGACGGGCAGCACCGCACCTTCGGCGCGCCCGACCCGGCGCTGCCCGACGTCACGATCCGCTTCACCGACAAGGCGGCCGAGCGGGCGATCCTGCGCGATCCCGGGCTGGGCGCCGGCGAGATGTTCATGGCCGGGCGGCTGGTGATCGACCAGGGCGACGTGCTCGATCTCGCCACGCTGCTGACCGGCAACGACCGGTGGGAGACGGGGCAGAACAATCTCGAGCCCTCGCCGCTTTCCCGGGCGTTCGGCGCGGTGAGGTTCCGGTTCAGCCGCTTCAACATGGAGCGCCGCTCCAAGCGCAACGTCGCGCATCATTACGACCTGTCGGCGCGGCTCTATGATCTCTTCCTCGACCGCGACAAGCAGTACAGCTGCGCCTATTTCGCCTTCCCCGACGCCACGCTGGAGCAGGCGCAGGAAGACAAGCTGGCGCATATCGCCGCCAAGCTCGCCATCCGGCCCGGGATGCGCGTGCTCGACATCGGCTGCGGCTGGGGCGGGCTGGCGCTGTATCTCCACCGCAAGCTGGGCGCGGAGGTGCTCGGCGTCACCCTGTCGGAGGAACAGCTCAGCATCGCCCGCCGGCGCGCGGCCGACGCGGGCGTGGCGGACAAGGTGCGCTTCGAGCTGATCGACTACCGCCGCGTGACCGGGCAGTTCGACCGGGTCGTCTCGGTGGGCATGTTCGAGCATGTCGGCCCGGCGCATTACCGCACCTTTTTCCGCAAGTGCCGCGAATTGCTGGCCGAGGACGGCGTGATGCTGCTCCATACCATCGGCCGGATGGGGGCGCCCGGCGTGACGGACGCATGGACCGCGAAATACGTCTTCCCCGGGGGCTACAACCCCGCGCTGTCGGAGATCGCCCGCGCCTATGAGGGGCTGCGATTGTTCCCGACCGATATCGAAGTGCTGCGGCTGCATTATGCGAAAACGCTGAAGCATTGGTACGCCCGCACCGTCGCCGCGCGCGCCGAGATCGAGGCGCTGTACGACGCGCGCTTCTATCGCATGTGGACCTTCTATCTCGCCGGCGCCGCGATGGCGTTCGAGCATGGCGGGCTGGTCAACTACCAGCTCCAGCTGGCGAAGAGCCGCACTGCCCTCCCCATCACCCGCGACTACATGGCCGAGGCCGAACGCGCCTTGCGCCAAGGCGGCGCGACCGCCTAAGCGCCCGCGCCATGGCCGACACACCCACACGCCCGACCGGCGAAGCCGGACCGCAACGAGTCGTCCTAGCTTACTCCGGCGGCCTCGACACCAGCGTCATCCTGAAATGGCTCCAGACCGAGAAGGGCTGCGAGGTCGTCACCTTCACCGCCGATCTGGGCCAGGGCGAGGAGCTGGCGCCGGCGCGCGCCAAGGCCGAGCTGATGGGCGTCAAGCCCGAGCACATCTTCGTCGACGACCTGCGCGAGGAGTTCGTCCGCGATTACGTCTTCCCGATGATGCGCGCCAACGCGCTGTATGAAGGGCTATACCTGCTCGGCACCTCGATCGCGCGCCCGCTCATTGCCAAGCGCCTGATCGAGATCGCGGCGGAGACGGGGGCCGACGCGGTCGCGCACGGGGCGACGGGCAAGGGCAACGACCAGGTCCGCTTCGAGCTGTCGGCCTATGCGCTCAACCCCGACATCAGGATCATCGCGCCGTGGCGCGAATGGGATCTGACCAGCCGCACCCGCCTGATCGAATGGGCGGAGGCGCATCAGGTGCCGGTGCCGCACAACAAGCGCGGCGAGGCGCCCTTCTCGACCGACGCGAACCTGCTCCACACCTCGTCGGAGGGGCTGGTGCTGGAGGATCCCTGGGCCGAGGTGCCCGATTACGTCTTCAGCCGCACGGTGAAGCCCGAGGACGCGCCCGACACGCCCGAGATCATCACCGTCGACTTCGCGCGCGGCGACGCGGTGGCGGTGAACGGCGAGGCGCTGTCGCCCGCGGCGCTGCTTGCCAGGCTCAACGACTATGGCCGCGTCCACGGCATCGGCCGGCTCGACCTGGTCGAAAACCGCTTCGTCGGCATGAAGAGCCGCGGCATGTACGAGACGCCGGGCGGCACCATCCTCCACGCCGCCCACCGCGCGATCGAGCAGCTGACGCTCGACCGCGGCGCCGCCCACCTGAAGGACGAGCTGGCGCCGCGCTATGCCGAGCTGGTCTATAACGGCTTCTGGTTCTCGCCCGAACGCGACATGCTGCAGGCGGCGATCGATCAGAGCCAGGCGAAGGTGGAGGGCACCGTCCGCCTCAAGCTCTACAAGGGCGGCTGCTACGTGATCGGCCGCAGGTCGCCGCAGTCGCTCTATTCGGAGAAGGTCGTGACCTTCGAGGACGATCAGGGCGCCTACGACCAGCGCGACGCGGAGGGCTTCATCAAGCTCAACGCACTGCGGCTCAGGCTACTCGGGCGGCGGGATCGCTGAGCCCCCGTCGCCCCGACCCCTGGTCGACGGCGAGGGCGTAACCGCACCTTAAACGGCGCGGACCTATGCCTCCGCCGTGCCCGCCCGCGCCGCCTTTCGCCGCGACCTGCTCATGGCCGTCCTGCTGGCGCTGGCGCTCGGGACGGCATGGACGTGGCGCGCCTGGGCGGACCTGCAGCGCCTGCACCTGCCCGACACCGACGACGTCGTTCGGCTCCAGCAGGTCCGCGACTGGCTGGCAGGTCAGCGCTTCGCCGACGTGACGCAATACCGGCTGGCGGACGGCGTGCCGATGCACTGGTCGCGGCTGGCGGACCTCGCGCCCGCGGCGCTGATCCGCCTGCTCGCGCCCGTGCTCGGCAGCCACATGGCGGAGGTGACGGCGGTGATCGCCTGGCCGCTCGCCCTCTTCGCCGCCGCGCTGCTGCTCGTCGCCCGCATCGCGCGGACGCTTGGCGGGACCAGCGGCGGGACGGCGCTGGCCGCGACCGCCGCGCTGGTCGCCGCGCTCGGCTATCCTGCGACGACGCTGTTCCTGCCCGGCCGCATCGATCATCACGGGCTGCAGATGGTGCTGCTGCTCGGGGCGACGCTGAGCCTGCTGCGCGCGGGGAGCATCGCCGCGGGCGCGGCGGCCGGGCTGCTCGCCGCCGCCAGCCTGGTGATCGGGCTGGAGACGGCGGCGCTGTTCGCCATGGTCGGTGCGATCGCGATCGTCGACTGGGTGCTGGGCCGTGATGGCGCGGTCGCCCGCCTGCGGGGCCTGGGCCTGGGCGCGCTCGCCGGGCTGCTTGCCGGGCGGCTGATCTTCGCGACGACGGCGTGGGACTACCCGGCGTGCGACGGCTTCACCGGCGAGGCATGGCGCGCGGCGCTGGCGATCGCACCCGCGCCGCTGCTGCTCGTCGCGGTCGACGGGCGCGTCCGGCACGTCCGCGCCCGGATCGCGGTCACGATGCTGGTCGTGGGCGCGAGCGGCGCGGCGGCGCTGCTGCTGTCGCCCGGCTGCCTGGCGCCCTACGCAAGAATCGATCCGCTGCTGGTCCGGCTCTGGCTGTCGAAGGTCGGCGAGGCGCAGCCGCTGTTCGCCGCGCCGCCCGCCGCCGCGATCGGCTATGCCGGGCTGATGCTCGCCGGCATCGGGACGAGCGCGTGGCGGCTCCGCGCCAGCCCCGCGCGCGGGTGGGCGGTGCTGCTCGCGCTCCAACTCGCCGCGCTGGCCGTCACCTGCGACCAACTGCGCGGGGCCTATGCCGGCGCGCTGCTCGCCGCCCCGGGTCTTGCCGCCGCGATCGGCGCGGCGCGGGCGCGCGGCGCGCTGCATGTCGTGGGCGCCTGGGCGGCGTCGGCCGGCATGCTCTACCCGCTCGCAGCGGACGCGCTGACGCCCCCCCGCCCCGCCCGCGCCAGCGCGCGCGGCGACTGCGCGTCGCCCGCCATGGCTGCCGCGCTCGACCGGCTGCCGCCGGGCCTGGTGATCGCACCGGTCGACACCGGCGCCTGGCTGCTCGCCGCCACGCATCGGCACTTCCTCGCCGCGCCCTATCACCGCGACGGCGCCGGTGACCTCGCCGCCTATCGCTTCTATCTCGGCGACGCGCGCGCGGCGGAGGCGGTCGCCGATCGCTGGCACGCCCGCTACTGGCTCCGCTGCGACGCCATGCCGAGCCCCGCCCGCGCCACCGGCCTGCCCGGCTGGCGCGTCACCGCGAACCTGCCGGACGGAGCGACGATCTGGACGCGCGACGACCGTTGATGGCGGGGCTTGCCCTTCCCCTGCGCGCCGCGCCCGCCGCTATCGCCATTCCTGCGCGGCGCTGGTGGGAGTCGCGCGCGTTCGTGGCGGTCGCGCTGGCCTGCGCCATCGTCCCCCTCCTGTGGCCGGCGCTGCCGCCGCTGGTCGACCTGCCGGGCCATATCGGCCGCTATCGCATCCTGGTCGAGGCGGGGCGGGAACCGCTCGCGCGTCACTACGCCGTGCATTGGTCGCTGATCGGCAATCTCGGCGTCGATCTGCTTGTCGTCGGTCTGCACCCGCTGCTGGACGTGGAACCCGCGGCGCGCCTGATCGTGACGGCAATCCCGCCGCTCACCGTCGCGGCGATGCTGTGGCTGGCACGCGAGGCGCACGGGCGGCTGCCCGCGACGGCGGCGCTGGCGTTGCCGCTCGCCTATGCCTTCCCTTTCCAGTTCGGCTTCGTGAACTTCTGCCTGGCGCAGGCGCTCGCGCTTGCCGGGATGGCGCTATGGCTGCGGCTGACGCGCACCCACGCGCCCGCGACGCGGATCGCGCTGTTTGCGCCGCTCGCCTGCGTCGTCTGGCTCTGCCACAGCTTCGGCTGGGCGATGCTCGGCCTCGGCGTGTTCGGCATGGAGGCGCAGCGCGGGCGTGAGGCCGGGCTCGGCTGGACGCGCGCGACGGTCCGCGCCGGCCTGCGCTGCCTGCCGATGGCCGCGCCGCTGCTCGCGACCCTCGCCGGCGAGCCGTTGCGCGGCGAGACGGGCGACTGGTTCCACTGGACGGAAAAGGCGTGGTGGGCCGTCTCGCTGCTGCGCGAGCGCTGGATCGGGTGGGACCTGGCCGGCGTGGCGCTCATCGGCTGCGCGCTCTACACGGCCATGCGCTCGCCGCGGCTCAGCTTCGCGCCGGTGCTCGGCGTGCCGGCGCTGCTGTTCCTGCTCGGTTTCCTCCTCCTGCCGCAGCTTTACCAGGGCGGCGCCTATGTCGACATGCGGCTGCTCCCCGGCGCCGCCGCGGTGGCGCTGCTCGCGATCCGGGTCGAGCCGGGCGAGATCGCGCTGGAGCATCGGCTGGCGGTGCTCGGCAGCGGCTTCCTGCTCGCCCGCACGCTCGCCACGACGCTCGCCTTCCTCCTCTACGCGCAGGGCCAGGGGGCGGCGCTCCGCGCGCTGCCGGCGCTGCCCGTCGGCGGCGCGACGCTGGTGCTGGTCGACCAGCCGCCGCCGACCAGCTGGGCGCAGCCGCGCCTCGTTCACCTCGCCGGGCTCGCGATCGCGCGGCGGCACGTGTTTGTGAACGAGCAATGGGCGTTGCCGGGCCAACAGCCGATCCGGCCGCGCCACCCGCGCGCCGCGCCGTTCGACCGCAACCCCTCGCAGGTCGTGTTCCAGGGCCACGCCTTCCGCTCGACGCAGTTCGACGCGGCGATCGCCGGCTTTGACCGCTGCACCTTCGGCACGGTCTGGACGATCGATTTCCCACCCGGTCGCGCCCACGCGCCCGACCTGCGAATGATCTGGACCGACAATCGCTCCGCCATCTATCGCGTCGGGCCGCGACGCTGCTTGTCGGGAGCCGCGCCGGCGCGCTAGGCGGAGGGCGATGGACGCCCCCGACGCGCGCTACTGGTGGCAAGGGCGGCTGTTCGTGGCCGCGATGGCGCTCGCGGCGATCGTCCCGCTGCTCTGGCCGACCATCCCACCCCTCGTCGACCTGCCGGGGCATATGGGCCGCTGGCGCGTCGAGCTGGCGATGGCTTCGCACCCCGAGCTCGGGCGCTGGTATGATTTCCGCTGGTCGCTGATCGGCAATCTCGGCATCGACCTGCTCATCATCCCGATGGCCAAGCTGTTCGGGCTGGAGCTGGGCGTGAAGCTGATCGTGATGAGCATCCCCGCGCTCACCGTCGTCGGCCTGCTCTGGATCGCGCGCGAGGTGCATGGCCGCATCCCCGCCACCGCCCTGTTCGCGCTGCCGCTCGCCTATTCCTATCCCTTCCAGTTCGGCTTCGTGAACTTCGCGCTGTCGATGGCGCTGGCCCTCAACCTGTTCGCGCTGTGGCTGCGGCTCGCGCGGGGCGGATGGCTGCGGCTGCGCGCGGCGCTGTTCGTGCCGATCTCCTGCCTGCTATGGCTGTGCCATACCTTCGGCTGGGGCACGCTGGGCGTGCTCGCGCTGTCGGCGGAGCTGATCCGCCAGCACGACCGGCTGAAGGATGGGCGTAACGGCCACTGGCTGGAGAGCCTGGTGCGCGCCGCGCTCGGCTGCCTGCCGCTGGCGCTGCCGCTGGCGCTGATGGTGCTGTGGCGCTCGGGCGACCATGTTTCCGGCCAGACCGGGGACTGGTTCAACTGGCGCGCCAAGATCAGCTGGGTGACGATGGTGCTGCGCGACCGCTGGATGGTGTTCGACCTGCTTTCGGTCGCCGTTCTGGTCACCATCCTGTTCGACGGCTTCACCGACAAGCGCCTGCAATATTCGCGGCATCTGGGGCTGTCGGCCCTGTTCCTGCTCGCCGTGTTCATCCTGCTGCCGCGCATCGTGTTCGGCTCGGCCTACGCCGACATGCGGCTGGCGCCGTTCGCGCTCGCCGTCGCGCTGGTCGCGATCCGGCCCCGCGCCGGGATGTCGTTCCGCGGCGCGGCGACCTTCGCCGCCGTCGGGCTCGCCTTTTTCGGGGTGCGATTGGCGGGGACGACGCTCAGCTACGCGCTCTACGCGCGGAGCTACGACCGGGCGCTGACGGCGCTCGACCATGTGCCGCCGGGCGCGCGCATCGTGTCGTTCGTGGGGCGGACCTGCCGCGACGACTGGGCCTATTCGCGCCTGGAGCACATGCCGGCGATGCTGGTCGTCCGCCGGCTCGCCTTCTCGAACGATCAATGGTCGATGGCCGGCGCGCAGCAGCTGACGACGCACTATCCCGCCGCGAAGGGCTTCCAGCACGATCCGTCGGAGATCGTGACCGACGTGAAGTGCCGCGGCGAATGGTGGCGCCCGATCGGCATCGCGCTCGCCCGGTTCCCGCGCGACGCGTTCGACTATGTTTGGATGCTCAACCCGCCGCCCTTCGATCCGGTGCTGGTCGAAGGGATGCGGCCGCTCTGGCGCGGCGAGCGCGGCAGCGTGCTCTACCGGATCGTCGACCGCCGCCAGCCCGAGCCGCCCGAACCGGCCCAACCCGCTGCGTTCAGCGGTCCGCGCGCCTGAACGGGGTCAGCTGGCCCAGATAGTCCTGATCCTGCGCCACCGCCCGGCGCTCGCGCGCCAGGAACTCGGCGACGGCGCGGCGGAAGCCCGGATCGGGCAGGTAATGCGCCGACCAGGTCGGCGTCGGCAGATAGCCGCGCGCCAGCTTGTGCTCGCCCTGCGCGCCCGCCTCCACCGTGGCGAGCCCGCGCGCGATCGCCGCATCGATCGCCTGGTAGTAGCACAGCTCGAAATGGAGGAACGGCACCTCCTGCGTGCAGCCCCAATAGCGCCCGTACAGCGCGTCCGCGCCGATCAGGTTGAGCGCGCCCGCGATGGGCACGCCGTCGCGCTCCGCGACGATCAGCAGCACCCCGTCGCCCATCGCTTCGCCGAGCAGCGGAAAGAAGGCGCGAGTCAGATAGGGCCGCCCCCATTTGCGGTTGCCGGTGTCCTGGTAGAAGCGCCAGAACGCGTCCCAGTAGCGCGGCGTGATCTCGGCGCCGGTCAGGTGGCGGATTGTCAGCCCCTCGACCGCGGCCGCGCGCTCCTTGCGGATCGCCTTGCGCTTGCGGCTGGCGAGCGCGGCGAGGAAGTCCTCGAAGGCGGCGTAGCGGTCGTTCTGCCAGTGATACTGAGTGCCCTGGCGGATCAGCCAGCCCGCCGCCTCGAACGTCGCGACCTGCGCGGGTGCGACGAAGGTGGCGTGCACCGAACTCAGCTCATGCTGATCCGCCACCGCCTCCAGAGCGGCGATCAGCGCCGGCCCGGCGGCGGGATCGCGCAGCAGCAGCCGCGGCCCGGGCACGGGCGAGAAGGGCGCGGCGACCTGCAGCTTGGGATAATAGCTCCCGCCCGCGCGCGCCCAGGCGTCCGCCCAGCCATGGTCGAAGACATACTCGCCCTGGCTGTGGCTTTTCAGATAGGCGGGCGCGATCCCCGCGGGGCGGCCGTCCGGTCCATCCACCACCACGGGCAACGGCCGCCATCCCGACCGGTCGCCGACGCTCCCCGAATCCTCCAGGGCCTTCAGGAAGGCGTGGCCGACGAACGGGTTGGCGTCGCCCGCGCAGGCGTCCCACTGGTCGGCGGGGATTAGGGAGACGCCCTCGACGAGGCGCGCGGTGACGGCGGTCATCCCCTTCTACTTAGGCGCGCGCGGTCCGGCGGCTAGTCCCGCACCGCGAAGATGCCGTCCACCTCCACCGCCACGCCCATCGGCAGCGTCGGCACGCCGACCGCGGAGCGCGCGTGGCGGCCGGCCTCGCCGAACACCGCCTGCATCAGCTCGGACGCGCCGTTGGCCACCCTGGGCTGATCGGTGAAGTCGGCGGCCGAATTGACGAACGCGCCCAGCTTCACAACCCGCTCCACCCGGTCGAGCGAGCCCAGCGCCGCCTTGACCTGCGCGAGCAGCATCAGCGCGCAGCGCCGCGCCGCCTCCTGCCCGTCCGCCAGGGTCACGCCGTCTCCCAGCCGCCCGGTCATCACCTGCCCGTCGCGGAACGGCAGCTGGCCCGAGACATGCAGCAGCCCGCCCGCCAGCACGGCGGGGACATAGGCCGCGACCGGCGCGGCGGCCTGCGGCAGCTCCAGCCCCAGCTCCTCCAGCCGGCGATCGATCTGCGTGGTCATGCGGGCAACTCCTCGGGGGCCGCCGCAGCGGGGACGCCGGCCGCGAAGCGATCGGCGATCCAGCCCCGCGCCGTCGGCCAATCGTCGATGCGGGCGTGCGCCAGCGGCGCGGGCGGCGTGGCGCGCGCCAGCTCGGGCTCGGACACCATGTGCAGCCGGTAGACCGCCGGCGCGTGGCGTGCCACCGAGGCGTGATGGACCGCGAGGTCGTCGACGAACACTGCGACGCTCGGGCCATATTCCGCCACCAGGCGTGCGACCGGGTCGCCCTTGCCGCCCTGGTTGCACTCGACCCGGTGGCGGATGCCGAAACGGGCGAGCTGGTCCATGCGCGGCTGGCGGCACTGGTCGGCCAGGTTGGTCAGGACCACGATGTCGGCCTCCCCGGCCAGCGCCGCGAGCGCCTCCGCCGCGCCCGGCACCAGCGTCTGCCGGTCCATCTCGCCGGGGAAGAAGCCGTTCAGCAGCTCCCACATCTCTTCCTGCGCGAGCGGATTGGGGCCCTCGCGCCGCCGCATCGAGCGACCGAAATCGCCCGCGCCGATCGTGAAGTCGATGGCGTGATGCTCGCCCAGCCAGTCGCGGAAATGCGCGACCATGTGCAGCAGCACCTCGTCGCAATCGGTGATGAGCAGCGGCCTCATGCGCCTGCGCCCTCCAGCACGCCCGCGGCGCGCGCCAGCGCGTCCGGCGCGACCCCGATCGCGTCGGCGCAGGCGATAAGGTCCGCCTCGTGCGCGAGCAGGAACTGCATGACCGCGGCGAGCACCGGCCGCTCGCCGGCCCGCGCGCGCAGCCCGGCCGGGTCGATGCCCGTCACCGCCAGCAGCCGCTCGGCGCGGCGTTCGTCCGCCAGCGTCCAGGCCAGCGCGCGCAACGCCAGCACGTCCGCGTCTTCATTTACAACCGATCGGCCCATGCCTACCTTCATGCGGGGTCAGTGTTCGGGGGGTTCGTGGCGAAGAAGGTGCTCGTTGTCGAGGACAACGAACTCAACCTGAAGCTGTTCAGCGACCTGCTGCGCGCGCACGAGCTCGTGGTGGAGCCGGTGCGTGACGGGCGCGAGGCGGTGGCGCGCGCCCGCGCTTTCGCCCCCGACCTGATCGTGATGGACATCCAGATGCCGCACGTCACCGGCTACGAGCTGA
>NZ_CAXUEK010000007.1:0-893 GCF_964250165.1 uncultured Sphingomonas sp.
CGTCAACGTGTCGCCGATCCAGTTCGCCGATCCGCAGCTGCCCGCGCTGATCACCAACGCGCTGGCGCGCTCGGGCCTGGCGCCCGACCGGCTCGAGCTGGAGATCACCGAGGGCGTGTTCCTGGATGAGAAACAGTCGTCGGACACCATGTTCCGCGCGCTGAAGGGGCTCGGCGTCAGGCTGGCGCTCGACGATTTCGGCACGGGCTATTCCAGCCTGGGCTATCTGCGCACCGCCCCGTTCGACAAGGTCAAGATCGACCAGAGCTTCGTGCGCGGCGCGGCCCAGCCCGGCAACCGCAACGCCGCCATCATCAAGGCGATCGTGACGCTGGCCGACACGCTGGGCATGGAGACCACCGCCGAAGGGGTCGAGGTCGAGGACGAGGTGGCGCTGGTCCATTCGCTGGGCTGCAGCCACATTCAGGGCTATATCTACGGCAAGCCGATGCGCGCCGACGAGGTCGCGCGCCAGCTCGCCGAGGGCCAGGGCGCCGCCACCGCCTCGGGCTTCCGGATCAGCCGCAGCCCGCGCTCCACCATGCTGCGCTCGGCCCGCCTGTCGATCGGCGAGGATCAGGGCGATGTGCGCATCCGCAACATCTCCGCCACCGGCGCGATGATCGACGGGCTGGCGCTGTCCGACAACGGCGAGGGCGTGGACGTGCTGATCGAGCTGCTCGAGGATCAGATGTTCGCCGCGCGCATCCGCTGGGCGCGCGACGGCAAGGCCGGCATCGAGTTCGCCGAGCATTTCAACCTCGAACGCCTCAACCAGACGCACGTCCGCAGCATCAGGCGACTGGCGGGCTAGGCACGCCCGGAAAGCCCTTCGCCTAGCGGCGGGCGCCTGCTACGCCTCCCCGCCAGCCAAGGGGAGGATCAATGGCCAG
>NZ_CAXUEK010000007.1:903-70411 GCF_964250165.1 uncultured Sphingomonas sp.
CCTGGAACGGCTCAACCAGTCCGGGCATCGCGCCATTCGCCGCATCGCCAGCTGAGGCGGCGCTTGCCCGCACCACCGCCCGCCGCCTAGATCACCGCCATGCTGCCCAAGGCCTTCGCCTTCGACGTGTTCGGCACCGTGGTCGACTGGCGCGGCGGCATCGCGCGCGAGTCGGCGCCGTTCCTGGCCGCGATCGGGCGCGCGGAGATCGACGGCCATGCCTTTGCCGACGCCTGGCGCGCGCGCTACCAGCCGGCAATGGCGGCGGTGCGCGAGGGCCGGCGGGACTGGGTGATCCTCGACCTGCTCCACCGCGAGATGCTGGAGGAGACGCTACGCCGATCCGGCATCGACCCGGCCCGGCTCGGCGAGACGGCGCTCGCCGAGTGGACGCGCGCCTGGCACCGCCTCGCTCCCTGGCCCGACGCCGTCGCCGGGCTGGCGCGGCTGCGGGCGCGGTTCCCGGTCGTCACTCTTTCCAACGGCAATGTCGCCTTGCAGGTGAACCTGGCCCGCCATGCCGGCCTGACCTGGGACGCGATCTGCGGCGCCGAGCTCGCGCGCGCCTACAAGCCCGATCCCCAGGCCTATCTGGCCACCGCCGCCGCGCTCGGCCTGGCCCCGGGTCAGCTCTGCCTCGTCGCCGCCCATCACAGCGATCTCGCTGCCGCCCGCGCCTGCGGGCTGCTGACCGCCTATGTCGACCGCCCGCAGGAATATGGCGGCCGCCCCGCCCCCGACGCGCATCTGGCGCAGGACTGGGACTGGCGGGCGGACGATTTCACGGGCCTGGCCGATCGGCTCGGCTGCCGAGCCGATCTATAGCGGCGTTCCCGCCTGACACCGTTCGAGTTCGACCGGATCGTGGGTGCAGGTGACCGTCACCGCATCCCGCCGCTCCACCGACAGCGCGCGGAGTCGCTCCTGGTTCGTCAGGCGGCTGCGCGCGTCGACCTCCATCAGCCGCTGGTAGGCGCGCAAGCCCGGCGTGCAGCGCCGCCGTGCGTGCCGCATCTCGCCGCGATAGAAATAGGCGTCGCCGGCGTGGAGTAGCCACCGCCCGCCGTCCTGCCGGATCGCGACCCCCGCATGGCCCCAGCTGTGGCCGGGCAGCGGCACCATCAGCAGCTCCGGCGGCAGCCCGTCGAGATCCCGCACCGCTTCGAACCCGAACCAGGGCTCGCCGCGGGCGGAATAGGTTCGCCAGGAGCGCACATCGTTCAGTTGGGCGGGCCGCCAGCGGTTGCGTGCGACGACACCGGCGCGCGGCCCCGTCGCGTCGTCATATTCGCGGCGCATCACATGCACCTGCGCACCGGGAAAATCTTCCAGCCCGCCGGCATGATCGAAATCGAGATGGGTGGCGATGATGTGCCGCACGTCCTCGCGCCGAAAACCCAGCGCCTCCACCTGCCGCGCCGCCGTCTCATGCTCGCGGAGCCGGACATTGAGCATGAGGCGCCACGGCCGCGTGATGCGCGGCTGCGGATGCCGGTGGGGGTGCGCCACGTCGCGCAGGCCATAGCCGGTGTCGACCAGCACCAGCCCGTGCGCGTCCGTCTCGATCAGCAGGCAGTGGCACACGATCCGACCGAGCGGCCCCAGGCTGCGACCGTCGAACAGCGCGCCGCCCAGCGGGCAATCGGTGCCGCAATTGAGATGATGGATGCGCATGGACCGTTCCCCGTGCCCGATCGGGCGGGATCGCGGTCGACCCCGCCATGGCGACGAGCATGCCCGTTCTAGACGAGCGGTCGGATTCGCGCTCCAACCCAGGTAAACGCCACGGACCGATGCGGCCGGCCAGAGCGTTCGTCCGCCATGAGCAGCGATACCACCCGGCCCACCGACCGCCATGTCGAGCAGACGGTGGAGCAGCTCGCGCAGCTTTACGAGGACCATCATCGCGGCACGTCGCGCGCTCAGCGCGCCGCCAACCGGCTCACCCTCGCGCTCGCGCGGCCCGCCGCGCTGATCGGCATCGTCGGCGCGCTGATCGGCTGGACGGCCGGTAACGTCGTCGCTCCGCGCATCGGCGCGGCGGCGCTGGAGGAGTTCCCGTTCCCGGACCTGGGCTTCCTCGTGACGGTCGCGGCGTTGCTGGTCGCCTTGCTGATCCTCACCACGCAGCGCCATGAAGACGAACTTGCGGAAAAACGGGCCCGGCTGACCCTCCAGATCGCCGCCTTGAGCGAGAAGAAGATCGCCAAGCTGATCGAGCTGGTCGAGGAGCAGCGGCGGGATAATCCGCTCCTGCCGGAACGCATCGATCACGTCGCGGCGGAAATGGCGAAGCCGGTCGACGCCAGCAACGAATTGGCGCCACGTTGAGTACGTCGCTCGGCTAGAACGATGGTCATCGACGCCGGAAAATAATTTTCGGACTTTATCTGTTCTCTTGCGCTTCGTGGAGACGGCGGAAGTCCACGCGTCGCGTCCCGTCCATGCCCACGAGACGATCGTGCACACCACGAACCGTTGATCTCGCCGCCACACCGTCCCCTTGCGTCCGTCGGCCGCTTGGCACAATCTGTTGCGGTGGAATTGGGGGTCAGGCCCAAAGGCTGGTAGGACGTCACCGCCGGCGATGGGTGACAGGGGAGCTTTGCGCATGTTCCACAGGCGCTAGGGCCCTGTTTTGTTCTTCGCCGGGAGGTGTAGGATGGGTGTTCGCCCCCCGAGTCGAACAGGTGTGGAACGCGTGGGAGCGGATGCGATGGATTTCAGGGATGCAGGCGTGATGGCGACCGACACGATGGAAGCCTCCCCGGCGGGTGCCGCGCAGGCCGAAGCCACCCATGCCAGCGCGACGCGGGCACCCGCCGCCGGCGACGCCGGCGCGCGGCCCTTCCCCGTCGAGGTCGATCACGGGCGCGACGCGCTGCTCACCGAGTTCGGCAAGGAGACGCTGAAGGACCGCTACCTGCTGCCCGGCGAGGGCATCCAGGACCTGTTCGTCCGCGTCGCCTCCGCCTACGCCGACGACGCCGCGCACGCGCAGCGGCTCTACGACTATGTGTCGCGGCTGTGGTTCATGCCGGCGACGCCCGTGCTCTCCAACGGCGGTACCGGCCGCGGCCTGCCGATCAGCTGCTTCCTGAATCAGGTGCCCGACAGCCTGAACGGCATCGTCGACACCTGGAACGAGAATGTCTGGCTGGCGTCGCGCGGCGGCGGCATCGGCACCTATTGGGGCGCGGTGCGCGGCATCGGCGAGCCGGTCGGGCTGAACGGCAAGACCAGCGGGATCATCCCTTTCGTGCGGGTGATGGACAGCCTGACGCTCGCGATCAGCCAGGGCTCGCTGCGCCGCGGCTCGGCCGCCTGCTATCTCGACATCTCGCACCCGGAGATCGAGGAGTTCCTGGAGATCCGCAAACCTTCGGGCGACTTCAACCGCAAGGCGCTCAACCTCCATCACGGCGTGCTGATCCCCGACGCGTTCATGGCGGCGGTGCGCGAGGGCGCGGAATGGGTGCTGCGGTCGCCCAAGGACGGCTCGGCGCGCGCCACCGTCGATGCCCGCGCGCTGTTCCAGAAGCTGGTCGAGACCCGGCTCGCGACCGGCGAGCCCTACATCATCTTCGCCGATCACGTGAACAAGGCGATGCCCCGGCACCATCGCGAGCTGGGGCTGAAGGTCTCGACCTCCAACCTGTGCAGCGAGATCACGCTGCCGACGGGCAAGGACCATCTGGGCGCGGACCGCACCGCGGTGTGCTGCCTGTCCTCGCTCAACCTAGAGACATGGGACGCGTGGAAGGACGACGCGCGGTTCATCGAGGACGTGATGCGCTTCCTCGACAACGTGCTGTCCGATTTCATCGCGCGCGCCGAGCCGGGGATGGAGCGCGCCGCCTATTCCGCCGCGCGCGAGCGCTCGGTCGGGCTGGGCGTGATGGGCTTCCACTCCTTCCTCCAGGCGCGCGGCCTGCCGTTCGAGGGCGCGCTGGCGAAGAGCTGGAACCTGCGCATCTTCAAGCACATCAAGGCGCAGGCGGACGCGGCGTCGATGGCGCTGGCGGCCGAGCGTGGCCCCTGCCCCGACGCGCATGATCGCGGCGTGATGGAACGCTTCAGCTGCAAGATGGCGATCGCGCCGACCGCGTCGATCTCGATCATCTGCGGCGGCACCAGCGCGTGCATCGAGCCGATCCCGGCCAACATCTACACCCACAAGACACTGTCGGGCAGCTTCTCGGTCAAGAACCCGTATCTGGAAAAGCTGCTGGCCGCGAAGAGCAAGAACGCCGACGCGGTGTGGAACTCGATCCTGGAGCGCGGCGGCTCCGTCCAGCACCTCGACTTCCTCAGCGCGGACGAGAAGGACTGCTACAAGACCAGCTTCGAGATCGACCAGCGCTGGCTGCTGGAGCTCGCCGCCGATCGCACGCCGTTCATCGATCAGTCCGCGTCGCTCAACCTGTTCATCCCGGCGGATGTTGAGAAGTGGGATCTGCTGATGCTGCACTTCCGCGCCTGGGAGCTGGGCATCAAGTCGCTCTACTATCTGCGCTCCAAGTCCGTGCAGCGCGCCGGCTTCGCCGGCCAGGAAGGCTCGGGCGGCGTGGAGGCCGACAACACGCTCCGGGCGCCGCGCTTCGAGATTGGCGAGACGACGGACTATGACGAATGCCTTGCCTGCCAGTAGGACATGAACATATACATGTCTATGTTATGGAGGTGAGCCATGAAATCGGAGCGCATGGTGCTGCTGGTCACGCCGGAGGAAAAAGCGCGGATCGCTGCGGGCGCCGAGAAACTTGGCGTGAGCGCGAGCGAGTATGTGCGTCAATTGGTGAACGCCTTTGAGCCGGGTGATCTGGCCGCACTGGCCGAGCTGGAGGCGTTCTGGCCCGAAGTCACCGCCGCAATGGATGGCATGCACGCCTCCCTCGATCGTGCGGTCGCCACGCTCGAAGCCGGCGAGGCGCGCCGGGCGCACCTCACCAGTGACGAGTACCGGGAGCAGGTCCGGCGCGAGCTGCTCGAGTCCGGCATCGATTGGGAAGCCGCGCGCAGGCGCTTTCTCGGACGCGCAGTGGATCAGGAGGCAGCGTGAGCTGGGCCGAGCGCATGATGCAGCGCGGCCGCGACATGCTGCTGCTGTCGGACAAGGTCGGAAGGCTGGACCATAGCGTCCAGCGGCTTGATGCGCTTGCCGACGATCACGAGGCGAGGATCGTTCGTCTGGAGACGACCGTACAGCTACTCGGCGGCATCACGCTGCCGCCGATCGCCACGCCGCGCCTGCCGCGCCAATGAGGCGGGAAGCGATTGATGCCCTTCCCGCCCGCTCGTCACTCCGTCTCTTCGAAGGTGGTCGCGTTGGCGCCGGTGGCGGACAGGCGGACCTTGTCGTCCTCCACCTCGGCGACGAGGCCGAGCGAGATATAATGATGCTTCGCGCCCTCGCCGTCCGGTCCCTGCGGGCTGTCCTGCCTGGTCAGCTTGATGCGGTCGCCGTCGACCTTGTCGACGGTGCCGACATGGACGCCGTCGGCGCCGATGACTTCCATATGCTCCTCGATCTGCGATGCGTCTGCCATGGCCATTCTCCTGTGATGGTTTCGGTGGCGCAACGCGCGGCGCCCGAGTTGGTCGCATGAGCTGGCAGGTCCTCATCATGTACGCCGTCGCCGCGGTCCTCTCGCTGGCGGGCGCGTGGCTGCTGCTGCTGCTCACCCGGCCGCAGGGGCCGGCCGCGGTCTATGTCTATCGCATGGCCGGGATCATGGCGCTCGCCGCGGGGGTGGTACTCGCCTTTTCGGCGACCGCGATGTGGCGCTGGAGCACGACGCCGTGAACGTCGCCTTCAAGCCCGCCGCCACCCCCGACGCGACCGATCCCGCGCCGCCGCCCGCCGGGGCGGACCGGTTCGCGATGCTCGACGGCTGGCGCGCGGCGAGCATCCTGCTGGTGCTCGCCGGGCTCGGCCCGGCGGCGTGGGTGCTCCAGCGCCTGTTCACCAACCGCGTCGCCGCCTATATCGCCACCGTCTCCTACGCGCTCTACATCCTCCACGGCGCGCTGGTGGATACGTGGCTGGGCAGCGGCGGCAAGCTCGTCAAATACGCCAAGCGCCCGCTGCTGCTCGCGCTCACCTTCGGCCTCGCGCACCTCTCGACCTTCCGTTTCGAGCAGCCCTGCGTCCAGCTCGCCACGCGCTGGACGCGCGGCCTCACCGTCAAGACGCCCGCCTGAAAGGACATCCCATGTCGCTCCTCAAAGCCTCCAAGCAGTACAAGCCGTTCGAATATCCCTGGGCGTTCGAGTTCTGGAAGCGCCAGCAGCAGCTCCACTGGCTTCCCGAGGAGGTGCCGCTGGGCGAGGATTGCCGCGACTGGGCGCAGAAGCTCAGCGATCACGAGCGCAACCTGCTGACGCAGATCTTCCGCTTCTTCACCCAGGCCGATGTCGAGGTGCAGGACTGCTATCACGAGAAATACGGCCGCGTGTTCAAGCCGACCGAGATCAAGATGATGCTGACCGCGTTCAGCAACATGGAGACGGTCCACATCGCCGCCTACAGCCACCTGCTCGACACGATCGGCATGCCCGAGAGCGAATATGGCGCCTTCCTCGAATATGCCGAGCTGAAGGACAAGCACGACTACATGCAGAAGTTCACCGTCGATAACGACGAGGATATCGCGCGCACGCTCGCCATGTTCGGCGGCTTCACCGAGGGCGTGCAGCTGTTCGCCAGCTTCGCGATGCTGATGAACTTCCCGCGCTTCAACAAGATGAAGGGCATGGGCCAGATCGTCACCTGGTCGGTGCGCGACGAGAGCCTGCATTGCGAAGGCATCATCAAGATGTTCCACACCTTCGTCGCCGAGCGCCAGTGCCTGACCAAGGCGGTGAAGGACGACATCGCCGATGTCTGCCAGACGACGATCCGGCTGGAGGACAATTTCATCGACTTGGCCTTCGAGATGGGGCCGGTGAACGGCATGACGCCCAAGGAGATCAAGAAGTATATCCGCTTCATCGCCGACTGGCGGCTGAACCAACTCGGGCTGAAGCCGATCTACATGATCGACGAGCATCCCCTCCCCTGGCTCGCGCCGATGCTGAACGGCGTGGAGCACGCCAACTTCTTCGAGACCCGCGCGACGGAATATTCGAAGGCCGCGACCAAGGGCCAGTGGACCGAGGTGTGGGACTCGTTCGACAAGCGCCAGAAGGCCAAGGCCGGGCCGGCGGCGAACGAGGATGCGGGGGATGGCGAGGACATGTTCTCGCGTGCGGGCGTGGCGGCGGAGTAGTGCGGCCGGCCGCTCATGCGTAAGCACGAGCAGGCCTCGCAGATGAGATTTTGAGCAAGAATTCCTGGGTTATGCTCGCGTCAATCCTCCGCGGCGATCGTCACGCGCAACCCGTCCAGCTCCGGGCCGAACAGGATCTGGCAGGACAGGCGGGAAAACTCGTCCCGGTCGCTGGTGGAATCGAGCAGGTCGTCCTCGTCCGGGCTCATCGGCTTCAGCCTGGCCATGAACGCCGGGTCGACATGCACGTGACAGGTGGCACATGAGCAATTGCCGCCGCACAGCGCCAGGATCTCGTCGATGCCGCCGTCGCGGATGGCCTCCATCACCGACAGGCCGATCTCGCCATCGAGCGCGCGTTCTTCCCCCTCGCGGGTGACGACGATAAGCTGGGGCATGATGAACTCCGCTGAAAACCGCTCCGCTCATGCCGTGCGCGGCGGGCGCGTTCAATGGGGCTGAGCGCGGCGGCGCTGCGTGCGTCGCTCGATGCGCTGGCGGCGCGTGAGCCCGCGTTCGCGGCGGCGCTCGCGCGCGTCGGCCATCCCGGACCCCGCATCCGGGAGCGCGGCTACCCGACGCTGCTGCGCACCATCGTCGGCCAGCAGGTTAGCGTCGCCTCGGCGGACGCGGTGTGGCGCAATCTGCAGGCGATCCTGGGCGACGCCACCGACCCGCACGCGGTCGCCGCCGCCACGGACGAGCAGCTGCGCGCGGCGGGCCTGTCGCGCCAGAAGGCGGGCTATGCGCGCAGCCTCGCCGACGAGGTGACGAGCGGTCGGCTGCCGCTCGCGGCGCTTCCCGCCGACGACGAGGAAGCGATCGCGGCGCTGGTCCGGGTCAAGGGCATCGGCCGCTGGTCGGCGGAGATCTACCTGCTGTTCGCGGAGGGGCGGCCGGACATCTGGCCCGCGGGCGACCTGGCCGTGCAGATCGAGGTCGGCCGCATCCTCGGCCATCCCGAGCGCCCGAGCGAGAAGCGGACGCGCGCGCTGGCCGAAGCCTGGCGCCCGCATCGCGGCGCCGCGGCGATCTTCGCCTGGCACCACTATAACTCCGACATGGCGGTGATCTGATCCCTCTCCCTCCAGGGGAGAGGGCGGCCGAGCCGAAGGCGAGGTCGGGAGAGCGCGCGGTGCGCAGCAGCCGTCGCACTCGCCCCGGGCCGGCACCGCGAAGAAATGGTCCTCGAAGGTCCACGCCTCGATGCTGTCGCGCAGCACCGGCTGGCCGGTGCGATGCGCGGCACCCGACCGCGCCGACCGCGGGCGTGCGCCGGGAGCGCCCGACCGCATCCCCGGGCGCGTCGCCGTCCGCACGCGGCCCAGCGCCATCACCGTCGCTTCCCCCAGGGTAAACGCCGTCATCTTTCCCTTCTTAGGGGCCGGGACCGAGATGACGACGCTCACCGGACTGGCCCTGCGTCCACGTCCCCTCCCGACCGCTGGACCGAAGTTCCCGCCGGTCTCGACCAGTTCCACGTCATCGTCCGGGATCGTGTCCGTACCGGCGATCTGCCGGAGCGCGACCCGGAATTGGCGAGCGGGTTATGGTAGCCGATCTGGCGGCGGAAGGCGGCCAGGTCGACCTCGAGCCGCCCGTCCTCCGAGATGACGCGCGCGACCTCGCTGTCGAGCTGGAACAGGTCCGCTGCGAGGCTTTGGGGCGCGCGTTGGCAGCGGTATTGCGACCCTTCTCGGGGCGGACGGGAGTGGTCGATCGGGCCATCGGCACTTCCTACTCGAAAGCACGAAGTGTGCGGGTGTCGAAGTGTACCGGCAGCGCAGGGGCCGGGCACAACGTCTGCGAGTATGAACGCGCGAACGCGCCCGCACGCCGCGGACCGGGCCTGTCGATGTGTCTACAGGCATACGTCGACGCTCATATGCTCGAACCGTTCGCAAAATGCGATTGCTGCCGTCATTGCCGTAGATGAGATTGGCGTAGGCATTGCCGGTGAGGCACAGCGTTGCCGTGCCCAGAATGTCATAGGCTTCCAGCCGCTCGACGCTCAAGCCATCGGAAGGCATAATCGACCAGGGTACGAACGGTGTCGTTGCCCCCTGCGATTTCCTCAATGCGATCGGTCGTTCGACGAACGATGTACGTGTCGTTGCCTTCCAGTCCACGCATATCATCCCCGCCGCCCAAGCCGTCGATGACATGGCGCCCGCGTTGCCGATGATGATGATGTTTGGAATCTTGTTGCCGGTCAGGTTGATGCCCGTGGTTGTGGTAGGATGATCGTGTCCGCCGCATGCCCCGTCAGGTTCTGCGCAACGAACCCGTCCGGGTCGTAGCTTGGCAGGACCTCCACCATGGCCCCTGCGGTCAGGACGTAGTCGCCGATAGCATAGACGGTGTCGTAACCGCCGCCTTGGGTCTCGATTACGGCGTCGCCCGTGAACACGAGGTAGGCGTCATCGCCGCCCCGGCCTTGCAGAACGTCGTTGCCGCCGTGGGTTATCAGGGTGTTGACGCCGGCATTCCCCACGCACAAAATTATCGAACTCGTTGCCGTAGAGGCGGAGCGGAGTTGATCTCGCCAGATCAGCGGCCTCCAAGGCCTCGATCTCGGATCCGCCCTCCAGCGTATAATCCATGCTCGTCCGAACCGTGTCGGCGCCTGCGCCGATCGCCTCGACCGCGACATGGTTCTGGCTGGTGACCAAGTAGAGATCGTCGCCACCCAGACCGAGAAGGTGGACCGGATTCAGGCCGGCAACCAGCGTATCGTTGCCGTTCGTGCCATAGACTGGATCTTCCCCGCCCGCCGGGACGATGGAAGCCGCGATATTAATGGCAACGGGCGCGACCGCGGACGTATCCTGTCCGCCTGCGACGATACCGCCGTCATCGCGGACACGAAAAGTGAAGTTGGCCTGATCGGCGGCGCCGAGGCGGGACTCGGCCAGAAAGACACGGAGATTCCAGCCTCGTCGCTCGTCGCCACGCCCTGCAGCTTGAAGCCGTTGGTGCCGTCGAGATCGGCCAAGTCAAGCGACGCGCCGGCGCTCGTGGTGCCGAACACGACGTAAGCGGCACCGGATGCCGAACCGCTACCGTGCTGTCCCGGCGCGCCGATTAGGATGTCGCCGAGCCCATTGCCGTTGAGCCGAAACCGGGGCCTGCTGCGCCAATCTGGGCGCGCCAACAAGGAGGTCTGCAAAGCCGTCGCCATTGATGTCTCCCGCCGAACCGACGCCGTAGCCGGTGAGTCGGATGCCGCGGCCCCGGTGATCTCGAAATCGTCCGCAGGCTGAGATCGGCCAGCATGATCTTGCCGGATTAGTCCGACCCGCGTCCGGAAATGACATAGGCTGCGCCAGCATCGCTGCCGGCCGGATCGTTCTGCGGCGATCCCACGATCAGGTCGGCTCGCCCGTTGCCATTCACGTCGCCAGCGGACGCGACCCAGAAGCTCGCGAGATCGTTCGCCGTCTCCCCGACGATCTTGACGCCAACGTCGCTCGGCAGTTCGTCGAGGTCTATAACGCTCGGGAACGGAGCCGCTTGACCTAGATGATGTAGGTGGCGCCACTAATCGTGACCGCCCTCGTCGCTCTTGAAGGCACCGATGAGCAGGTCTTCGATACCGTCGCCGTTGACGTCGCCCGCACCGGACACGCTACATCTGGCGAGATCGGCGGCAAACTCGCCCTGAACGACGAACCCGTCCGTGCGAGAGAGGTTCGCCAAGTCAATGAACGGCGTCATCCCGTTCTGCTTGCCGTAGATCACGTAGGCCCCACCGGCCGACATGCCGCCACCTTCATAGCCGTCAGCGCAGACGATCAGATCGGACAACATCGCCGTTGACGTCGGCCCATTAGCGCCGTCCCGATTTCCCGGTCGTCCGCGCCTGTTCGTCGGCGATTGCGAACGGCGCAATCGTATTGGGCTGGGGGTCATAGTCGCGGTCGATACGGTTGCGGAGGCGCGAACGAACTCGGTTGCCGATTCGGTTGTCAATCCGCCTCATCGGTCCGGTATCAGGAAGCGCGTGCGTTTGACGCTGCCCGACTTGGCCAACCGAAGAGATCGCGCTACCCGGCTCTCGACGGCAGTCGCTCCATCACAGCGCCCAGCACGAGCGGTCCGATATCGAGCGGTGCCGATGCTTGGCGCTGGCCGAGCGGTGTCAACGACGGCCCCTGCTGTGCCACCGCACCCGTCGCGACCAACGACAACAGAATGGCTATCGCCCGTATCACGATGTAGGGCGAAATGGCAGTATACGGACCCGGTCGATCTGCCCACTGACCCCCGTCATCGCATCCGACGAGCGGGCCACCAGCGACAATGTCTGAACGGGGCAGTCGGCAGGGACAAATATCTGACCGGCGAAGACGCCGTTCGCCGTTCGCGACGGCGGCACTACGATGCGGCCGAGTTCGCGTCCATCGCGACATTCGAGCGACCAATAGGGCAGCGCTGCTGCTTCGGGCTGATCGATCCCCGTCGCATGTCCTTCCAGTCGATACGTACCCGGCAGCAGCATCTGCGTCTGGCGCAGCAGCGGACCTCCGATGCCCGGCGGTGCCGCGAAATCGACAACCCCGCGGCCCTCCCCGCGCTGGGTCGACACCGTAATGCCGGGAGTGTCGACCAGCTGCCAATCGAACGTCGATGCAGTCGAATCGCCGGCAATACCCGGGCCGGCGAAGCTTGGGTCGCGCAGCGTGTAACGGTCGACACCGGAGCGTATGGTCGCATAATAGGACCACGCCTCATCAAAGAGATTGGCACCGACCAGCCGGTCGACCAAGGCGACGCTCGCGGTCCCGGGTACCGACACGCGCGCCCGGCGCAGATCGGCGAAGAGGCGCGCTGTAGCCTTCGGTTCGGAACCCTCGCCTGCGGCATAGCTGATGAAATGTGGCGCCCAGGCGGGCTGGCGCACCAGCGTGGCGACCAGCGCAGCGCGGACAGACGGATTGACGATCGCCCCCGCGAGTATCGGGAACAGCAGCGCCGGCGCATTGCGCGACGTGCGCAACGCGATGTCATAATGTCGGAGCGCCCGAGGAACATCACCTCGGCTTACCGCGTCCTCGATATCCGATATCTGCGTCTGGAGGTCGCGCCGCGACAGCCGCTCGGAATAGGCGAACAGGCGTCGCGCGCCCGTGGCGTCACCACGATTCAGCGCACCAAGTCCCAGGGTCGACACTGCCGCCACTGCGGTCGGGTCCTGTCGCAGCGCCTGCCGCGCGAGCCGCTCGGCGCGGGTCCAGTCCGCGCTCGTCGCGTCTGCTCCCAACAGCGCCTGCGCATATGATCCCGTGACCCGGCCGTCGCCAGGAGCGAGGGCGTAGGCGCGCGCACTGTTTTCACGCATCGCATAGCCCGCATCATGCGCGACGCCGATGTAACCCAGCAATGCAGCGACAATCGCCAGCCCCCCTCGGACACACCATTCGGCTGCGGATCGCCGCATCGAAGGTATGAAGCGCGGCATCAGGCGCGCGACGCTCTCTGATTGTCGCGGCCGTAGCCGTAGCCATAATCATAGCCGTAGCCGTAATGCGCTTTTCTGGCCTCGAACTTGGTCAGCACGCCCCCGAACACGCGCGCATTCGCGCTGGCGAGGCGATCGAGCGCGGTCTTGACCATGCTCGATCGGATGCCGTGCGATTCCACTGCATAGATGACGCCCTCGACCCGCGACGCGATCAGCGGCGCGTCGGCCAGGCCCATTACTGGCGGTGAGTCGATCACGACATGGTCGTAGCCCTCAAGGAGGCGATCGATCAGCATCGCCAGCCGGTTGCCGGTCAGCAATTCGGCGGCATTGGGCGGGATCGGTCCCGCCGACATCGCCGTAAAGCCCAGGTCACTCATCGCGAAGGTCAGCGACGCGATATCCTCCTCGCCCGCCAGGAAATTGCTCAGCCCCCGGTCGTGATCGACCCCGCCCAGATGGTGGACCGAAGGCGAGCGCATGTCGCCGTCGACCAGGATGACCCGGCGCTGGGCACGCGCCAGCGTCGTCGCCAGCGCCAGTGCGGTGGTCGACTTGCCCTCGGACGGGCGAGTCGAGGTAACCATGAAGGTTCGCGGCACGCCGTGTTCGGTGGTGAAGGCAAGGTTGGTCTGCACAGCCAGATAGGCGTCGAACAGGTCGGACTTGCGATCGAGCAACGCGTCCTTGGGAGTGCCGCTGGCGAGCTTGGGCACCGAGCCGAGAAGCGGCAGGCCGAGGCGCCGCTCAATCTCACCCGGGTCCGCAATCGCCTCGTCGATCTGTTCGAGCGCGAAGGCAAGCAGTGCGCCCAGCCCGAACCCGACCAGAATGGACAGCGCGAGGTTGAGAAACAGCCGCGGGCTCGACGGTCTCTGCGGCACGTCGGCGGTGTCGACGATCGATATGTTATTGATTCCGACCCCGCCAGCGACCCCGATTTCCTTGAAGCGCTGGAGCAGACCGTCGTAAAGTACGCGGTTGGTATCCACTTCCTGCTGGTAGATGTTGTACTGGATGCTGCGGCGGCGCAGATCGAGGTAGTTCACCTTGAGCTGGTCGACCTTGGCCAGGAGCGCCCGCTCGCGATCCTTTGCCTCGCGATAGTCGGCGAGCAGCGAACCCGAGACGCGGCTTTCCTCGCGCGCAATACTGCGATCGAGCTGGTCGAGCTGCGACTTGACCTCCCTGGCGCCGGGGTATTCCGGTTCGAACTGGGTCATCAGCCGCTGGTAATCGGCTGCGAGCTCGGCGCGGCGCTGGCGCAGGCTGTTGATCGCCTGGTTGCGCAGCGCTTCGGTCGAGGCGCCGGCACGCCCGGCCTGCTGGTAACGTGCCTCCATCTGAATACGGTCCGCGGTCGCCTGCGACAGCGCGGCATTGAGCGCCGCGAGGTCGTCGGCAACGATCGAACGCTCCGACGTCGACTTGCCGTCGCTCGACTGCGACGGCAGGTTGATGATCCGTTCGGCCGAGGCATAGCCGACCAATTGGCGCTGGGACTGGTCCAGCCGCTCCTTGAGCTGCCCCAGCTGCTGCTGGAGCAGGTTGCGGCCGTAGGATGTCGCCTGAACCTTGCGCTCCAGATTGGTCTGGATGAAGTTGTCGCCCCAGGCGTTGGCGACGCGCGCGGAAAGTTCCGGGTCCGGACTGGTGAACTCGATGTCGACCAGCCGCGACAGCCGCGTCGGTGCGACGGCGAGATGCTCGCGAAGCACTTCGCCCGCGACGCGCTGGCGTTCCGCCCGTCCGGATAGCGGATAGCGGCCGTTGACGAGCTTGAACGCGGGATTATCGCCCTTGACACCGAACAGCGTGAAGAACTTCGGATCGTCGACCAGCCGCAACTGCTGCGCAACCCGCTCCGACAGCGAGCGTGATTTTAGCAGGCCGTATTGGGTCTGGTAAAACTCCTGGTCGGAGACGCTTGCTTCGCGCTCGACCCCTTGCAGATCGGTTACCTTGTTGGACTCGCGAGAAATCTCGATCGTTGCGACCGCCGAATATTTCGGGATCGTCAGCAGCGTCGCAACCAAGCCGAGCAGCGCACAGGCGATGGTGACGCCGAGGATGACGTAGCGCCAGCGCAGGGCGATACGCAGATACTGGCGGAGCAGCGGCATGCCCTCCGCTTCAGGCACACGCGGACCGACCTGCAGGACCCCGGGACGCCCCGGGGCCCGCAGGTCTCCTCGCAAATCCGGCGCGATCACATTCATGGCAATATCGAACCTTACTGCAGGACCGCGATCAGCGGGCCTGCCAGGAGGGGCGCGAGCGAGACGAAGTCGCGGAACAGGCGCCGCTGCGGCGAATCGCCGACGACAACCACGTCGTTGGCGTAGATAAGGGGATCGTCATAGGCGCCGCGTCGGATCGCCTCGATATTGTAGAGCCCTGCCATCTTGCGACCCTCGACGGTACGAAGGATGACGACATCGTCCTGACGCGCGAATTCCGCCAGCCCCTTGGCCGAGGCGATCACGCGCAGCAGCGTCATCTGGTTGGTGACCGGGTACAGGCCGGGCTCGACGACTTGCCCGTCTACCGTAACCACCTGGCTGACCGAACTCTTGATGTTGACCGTCACTTCCGGGCTGCGAACGTAGCGAGCGCGCAGCGCCGCCTTGACAGCACTTGCCAGTTCTTCCGCCGTCTTTCCGCGCGCCTCGATCGTGCCCGCAAGCGGCATCGAGATGCGGCCGCTGGCATCGACCTGCATCTCGCGGCTCAGGTCGGGTACGTTGAAGACATCGACCTGGATCGTGTCAAGCGGGCCGATCAGCGACGGCCGATCGGCGGCGGTTAGATCGTTGCGATCGGGCGCGGGCAGCACATGGCTGTCCTGCACCACGGTCAAGCGATCAGTGGATACAAGCGCCTGTCGACCCGCGCATCCCGTTAGGAATACCGCGGCCAACAAGGCGAGACAAAGGTGACGCATGCGATCGAAGGGTCCGCGATGGATGGGAAAATCGCGCTCGCTATAGATGCTGGCCCTGCGGGGGTAAAGCTGGCGACGCTCCGGAGAGGGATCAAGATAGCCGTCGGTGAGGATTGCTGACGACACCGCCATGTGCATTAAGCGCCCATCTGCTGGAGAATGTCCGCCATATGGTGACATGCGGATTTGCGGGCGGATAACTGGTTCGCCAGCCATTCGTCGCCGATCGTCGTAATCGCTCTCTTGGTCGTGACTGCCGCGAGGACACGTGGATCGCGGCAACGCAATCAATAACGGATTAGAATGAATTGGAGAATATGATGTGGTCGGATGCTTTGAGGCGCATCGTCCGTTCGGCCAAGCGCCATTCGGCCTACAGGGTTCTGGCGCTGCCGCGCCGTGCCGTGATCGGCGGGCGTTTTGCGCTCGCCACCACGCCGCAATATCTGAAATGGCTGGCACAATCCAAGGAGGAAACGAATTTCACTTACTCGCTGAGCGAAATGAACCTCCAGTATCTGGCGCATACATTGGCAGTGGTCGCCCGTACGACACCCGAACTGGTGCGGCTTTATATCGATGAACTGCTGGACGATCGTGAGTTGGCCGATTTCATTATAAGCAAGACCCGCGAAAGTGCTTACCGGAACGTGTCGGACGCCCGTGCCGGCTACGCAAAGCGGCTCGGGTGGTACGCACTCGTGAGACTGCTGAAGCCCAGGGTCGTCGTTGAAACGGGCGTCGATAAGGGCCTTGGGTCGATCACGCTGTGTCGGGGCCTCATGCGGAACGCGACCGAAGGTCATCCCGGCAGATATATCGGCACCGATATCAATCCAGAGGCCGGGTGGCTGTTACAAGGCGCATACGCCGCCTTTGGCGAAGTGCGCGTGGGCGATTCCATCGCGACGCTCGAGGCCATGACCGAAACCGTCGACCTCTTTATCAACGATAGCGATCACAGCGAAGACTACGAGGCCAGGGAATATGAGGTGATATCCCCTCGCCTCAGCCCGGAAGGCATCATCCTGGGCGATAATGCACACGTGACGTCCAAACTCGCCGAGTTTTCAACGCGGCAAGAGCGATCGTTTCTGTTTTTCAAGGAGGAACCCCTGGATCATTGGTATCCGGGAGCGG
Organism: uncultured Sphingomonas sp.; assembly: GCF_964250165.1. Lineage (GTDB taxonomy): Bacteria > Pseudomonadota > Alphaproteobacteria > Sphingomonadales > Sphingomonadaceae > Sphingomonas. The sequence goes on from NZ_CAXUEK010000007.1 coordinate 17,723, forward strand.
GCATAGGATTCTCCTTTCCGCGGCAATACTAGGCTTCGCGCTTTCCCGGCCCCGTCATCGCGGGGCCGACGCACCATCATCGCTCAGCCACACCGCCGCGATCACCACCATCGCCATCATCGCCGGGGTGCGGACCGGATAGTCGACCAGGCTGGCAAGCAGATTGAGCAGCAGTATCGCGGATCCCGCCTGCGCAAGCGTCCCTCGCGGCCCGGCTCGCCATGCCCGCACACTCGCCCAGCCCCACCAGCCGACTGCGCATGCCAGCAGGCACGCGCCCGCCAAGCCCGCATCAAGCACGACCTCGATCACATCGTTGTGAGCATGGTTGAAAAAGGTGAGCTTGAGCAGTTCGAACGGCTCGTGCATCCGGAACAGGGGATCAAAACCCCCTAATCCCGATCCGAACGGAAAATAGGTATGGATCATAGCCAGCACTGTCGGCAAGCCGCGCACGCGCATTTCCTGCCCCTGATCGACCTCCAGTATGCGATCGATCGACACCGCCCGGTCGGCCGCGACGCTCGCCAGCACAACGATCGCGACCAGCGCCAGAAGACCAAAGACGAGCACGGGAAAGGTCCAGCGCGGGTAGTGACGCAGTTCGCGCCGGAGGCCGCGGCTAACCAGGGGCAGCCCGGTAGCAAGCGCGATCGCACCAAGCACAAGCCCGGCGCGTGATCCTGTTACCAGCAGCATCAGGGCGAACACCAGGGTCAGTCCAAGCGCCAGGGGCGCCCTCCAGCCCGGCAGACGTCCACCGAAAAAGGCCCATAGCGGTGCTAGAATGCAGCCCAGCGCCAGGAACAGGGCAAAATGATTCCGGTTGGCGAAGGTGCCGCTCACCTCACCCGGCGTGTCGTTGACGAACGGGTTGTGGAGCCCGCCAGTCGCGAACTGCAGCAATCCGACGAAGAAGGAGGCGGCGACGAGCCCGAGAAGCAGACCCGGCAGCAAGGCACGTTCCGACTGCTTCAGTCCGGCGGCGAATAACAGGGTCACGAACGGCACGACCAGCGAGGAGGCGGCGTTGAACGTTGCTCCGGGAACGATCGACCAAGGCCGCCAAGGTTGCGGCTGGCCGCTCGCCGCTGCGGCCTCGGCGAGCACGCCGCGACCCGGCATCGCCTGCCACAGACCGGGCGGCAACGGCACCATCTGGATGAGCGCGAGCAGCAGCGCTGCCGTCAACAGGATCAACACAGGGCGGACGCCCTGCAATGACGGGCGCTCCCCGAACAGGATGCCGATGACCAGCAGCGTCCAGGCCACAGCGCGCACCACGATCTGTCCGATCGCATCTGCCCGCGAAGCGCCGCCCGCGATCCACAGCGTGCCCAGCAGGATGCCCAAGAGGATGAATGCAAGGCTCGGAACAGATTTGGGCCTGAACCGCAACGGGGCATCGGACGACGATCGAAGGGGCGGATGCATGCCGCGCGCCTACGGTCCGAACGCGATTAGGACAATGGTCGGGCCAATCGGCGCCCATGGCGCTCGCGTTGCAAGACCTTGGGAAAGCCTCTATCGGCTCCGTCCTGTCTGGCAGACAGACGCCCAGCAGAGGTCCGAAAAACAAGATGCCATGGTAAAGTTCGGCGTCGTCGGCTGTGGCCGGATTGCGAAACGGCACCTCGACCTCCTGGGCGGCAACCAGATCAACGGCGCGGCGCTCGTCGCGATCTGCGACAACAACTCCGCGCGGCTCGATGCTGCGCGCGAGCGTCACAATGTCGCCACATACGACGATCTCGATGTGATGCTGGCAGACGCCGCGGTCGAGGCGGTCGTGGTCCTGACGCCAAGTGGAATGCACGCAGAGCATGCTATCGCCGCGGCGAAGGCGGGCAAGCACGTCATCGTCGAAAAGCCGATGGCGCTGCGCCTGGAGGACGCCGACGCGATGATCGCCGCCTGTGACCGGGCCCGCGTGAAGCTGTTCGTGGTCAAGCAGAACCGCCTGAACGTGCCGGTCGTCAAGGCGCGCGAGGCCCTGGAGGCGGGACGCTTCGGCAAGCTCGTGCTCGGCACGGTGCGCGTGCGCTGGCGCCGCGACCAGAGCTATTACGACCAGGACCCCTGGCGTGGCACCTGGGCGCAGGACGGCGGCGTGCTCGCCAACCAGGCGAGCCACCATGTCGATCTGCTCGAGTATTTCATGGGCGACGTGGTGTCAGTCCACGCGCGCGCAACGCGCGCGCTGGTCGACATCGAGGCGGAGGACACCGCAGTGGCAACTCTGCAGTTCGCCAATGGTGCGCTCGGCATCGTCGAGGCGACCAATGCCGCCCGGCCCCGCGACCTGGAAGGCTCGCTGTCGATCCTGGGCGAGGGCGGGACAGTCGTGATCGGCGGCTTCGCGGTCAACAAGATGGTAACGTGGGACTTCGTCGAGGCCTTGCCGGGTGACGAGGCGGTGCTGGAGCGCTTCTCGGTCAATCCCCCCAACGTCTATGGCTATGGCCATCAAGCCTATTACGAGCATGTCGTCGACTGTCTCAACAATGACACCGCCGCCCTCGTCGACGGATTGGAGGGACGACGCAGCCTCGAACTCATCACTGCCCTCTACGAATCGATTGAGACCGGGCGCGACGTACCGTTGCGCTTTCGCTCGCGCCATTCGCGCCTTGGTGGTTGAGAGGCGACTGACGCCGTGAACACAATCAAGCGGCATGACGCGAGCGTGCGCGACGTGACGGTCGGCGTCGGCGTCACCGTCATCGAACCGGCCAATATTTACGATTGCACGCTCGGCGATGGCGTGTTCGTCGGCCCGTTCTGCGAAGTGCAGAAGGGCGTGCGCGTCGGCTCGCGAACCCGCGTGCAAAGTCACAGTTTCCTCTGCGAGCTGGTGACGATCGGCGAGGATTGCTTCGTTGGCCACGGCGTGATGTTCGTCAACGATCGCTTTGCAAGCGGCGGACCGGCCCGCGGCGATTCTACCAAGTGGGAAGCGACGACGGTCGGCAACCGTGTCTCGATCGGCTCCAACACCACGATCATGCCGGTTGCCATCTGCGACGACGTCGTTATCGGCGCAGGCTCAGTCGTTACGAAGCCGATCGTCGAGCCTGGCGTCTATGCCGGCAACCCGGCGCGACTGCTGCGCCATCATCGCTGACCTTTCCACAGAGGCATCATGTCTATCCCGTTCGTCGATCTCCACGCCCAGTATCTATCGCTTAAGGTCGAGATCGACGCCGCGATCGCACGCACGATCCGGGACGGCAGCTTCGTACGCGGCCACGACGTTGAGGCGTTCGAGACCGAATATGCCGCATGCATGCAGGCCAAGCATTGCGTCTCGGCCGCCAACGGCACCGACACGCTCTACATCGCGATGCACGCGCTCGGCGTGCGCCCGGGCGACGAGGTGATCGTGCCTGCCCAGACCTGGATCTCTACCAGCGAGACCGTCGGCCAGCACGGCGCGAAGGCGGTATTCGTCGATATCGACCCTGTCACCCACACGATCGACCCTGCGCAGATCGGGGCAGCGATAACCGAGCGCACGGTCGGCATCATCCCGGTCCATCTCTATGGTCAGGCTGCCGACATGGACCCGATCCTGGAGATAGCACGCGCGCGCGGCCTGTGGGTGCTGGAGGATTGCGCCCAGGCGCATCTCGCGACCTACAAGGGGCGGCAGGTCGGCACGTTCGGAGATATCGCTTCCTGGTCCTTCTATCCGGGCAAAAACCTCGGCGCGATGGGTGACGCCGGCGCCGCGACGACGAACGAGGACGATCTTGCCTACAGGATGGCGCGCTTTGCCCGCCACGGCGGCATCACCAAGGGCGAGCACGAGATCGAGGGGATCAACAGCCGCCTCGATGGGCTCCAGGCCGCGATCCTCCGCGTCAAGCTGCCGCATCTTGCCGATTGGACGACACGGCGTCGCGCCGCCGCCAAGCGCTATGACGAATTGCTTGCCGGCATCCCAAGCGTGGTCTTGCCAACCGAAGCGGCTGGGCGCGAACACGTCTATCACCTCTACGTCATTGAGACTGGTGACCGCGACGGCCTCGCCCAAGCGCTCAAGGCGCGCGGCGTGCCGACCGTCGTCAACTACAGGCGCGCGCTGCCGTTCCTGCCGGCCTATGCGCATCTCGGCCACGGCCCGGAAGACTTTCCGGTCGCGCACCGCCTGCAAGGCCGCATCCTGTCGCTACCGATCTTCGCCGAGCTGACGCAAGCCCAGCAGGATCGGGTGACATCCGCAGTACGAGAGGTCACGTCGGTCCCGGCATGAGCGAGCCGCGCCTCTATGCGATCCCGGTCCTCGGGCGATATGGACTGACGCACGGGCTACTCGCCTGGGCGCGCTGTCGCTTGTGGTGCGAGCAGAACGGCGCGACGATGCTGGCGCCCTTTTGGCTGAAGCTTCGTATCGGCCCCTATCTGCGCCGAGAGCGCGACAAACGGAACTATTTCCTGCTGTTTCACAGCGGTCGCGCGGTTTCGGGGCTGCGTCGCCTGGGCGCGCTCGCGCGAGCCAGGAAGGTCGTGGCCGGAGCCGAGTGGCCCGCCGTTCCAGCATTGACTGATGCTCCGGTGGTAGTCGAGTTCCACAACGCTCTTCTCGACAACGAGAAGAAGTCCTTCGCGCAGATACTTGGCCAAGGATCGTTCCTGCGGCGCGAGCTGATCGCGATCACCCGGCAGCGCTTCCATCCCGTCCCGCCATCGGAGCCGTTCATCGCCATCCACGTGCGCCTAGGCGACTTCAGGCTTCCGCCGGCCAACGGCACGGTAGCGCCGAATGCGAACAACACGCGACTGCCCCTCGACTGGTATGGCGACCGGCTCGATGCATTGCGCCGCGGCCTCGGCGGATCGGTGTGCGCCATCGTCTTTTCTGACGGGTCGGACGCCGATCTCGCACCGTTGCTGACACGCGACGGCGTCGTGCGCGCTCCCCGGCAACACTCCGTGACCGATCTTTTGCACATGGGCCTCAGTGCGGCGCTGATCGCGTCCGGATCGGGTTTCAGCCTTTGGGGTGCCTTCCTGGGTTCGGCCCCACGGCTGGCACATCCCGGCCAGGCCATCGTCCCGATCGACGCCAATCGCACGCGCGACATCGAATCCGCGTTCGGCGCCGAGATCGATGCGGCCTTCCTTGCCCATGTCCGCGCGCGGCTGGACAGGTGCGCATGATCCGCAGCGTCGCCATCGTCATGCGCGGTACGGTCCTGGCCCAAGGGGTGGGTCTTCTGATCCTGCCCGTGCTGACGCGTCACTTCTCGCCCGCATCATTTGGTCAGTTCCAGGTCTTCCAGTCTTTGCTCGGTCTCGGCCTAGTGGCCGCGACGATGCGCTATGAGATTGCCATCCTGCGCGCGGAGACGTCGCATGAACTGGGTGCGTTGCTGATGCTGTGCGCCAGCATCAACGTGCTGCTGGCGTTCGTGATGCTCGTCGGCCAGTTCGTCTACGAACGACTAACCGGGGCCGACTTTTTGGCAACCTTCGGCTTTCCCTTCTTCCTGATCGTCGCGGCCTTCGTTTTTGGTGGTCTCATTCAATATCTCGGCTATTTTCTGGTTCGCGAGAAATTGTTTGGGCAAGGCTCCAACAGCAAGGTCGTGCAGGCGCTTGCCAACGGCGGCACGGCGCTGACCCTCGCACTCACCCGTCCTGTCGTAACCGGGATCGTTCTGGCCGACATCGCCGGCCGCATCGGGGGGGCGCTCGCCATGATCGCGCTGTCGTATCATCGGATGCGAGAGACGGTCTCGCGACCTTCCCGGGCAGATATTTTCCGCACGCTTACGAAATATCGCGAATATCCGCTAATTGCGGTTCCTGGCGGACTCGTGAACATGGCGGGCGCCATGCTCACGCCGATCATGATCTACAAGACGTTCGATGCCGCAACGTCGGGGCAGTTCGGCCTTCTTGAACGATCGGCGACGCTGCCAATCGGATTGATCGCAGCATCTGTTTCGCAGGTCTACATGGCGCAGCTGGCGGGCGACCTGCGTGCGGGGGGGCATGCCGCCGTTCACCGCTTCAATCGTCTTGTCGGTCTACTGGCGATGCTTGCGATACCGCCGGCGATCATCATCGCCCTCTTCGCGCCTTGGCTTTTCGCCTTCGCCTTCGGACCCGGCTGGGATCAGGCTGCCGGGTTTGCTCGACTCATGATGCCGGCCTATAGCCTGTCTCTCGTCTCCGGCGCGGTCAACATGACGCTGATCGTCGTCGGTTGGCAGAAGATGCAGTTGGCCTGGGAAATCGCGCGGCTGGTGACCATGACCGGGCTGTGGGTCGGCGGCGCGCAGCTCGGTTGGAGCGTCGGCACGATGGTCGCGGGCCATTCGGCGATCCTGACGTTCTTTGCGGCGGTAACGGTCGGACTGTCGGCTTGGGCCGTCCGCATTTCGGAGGGACGCGTCGTTGCGCTCGCCACGTCGGCCGAAGAAGCAGCGATGGGAAGCGTGGCATGAAGGGTGGCTGGAAGATCGCGGTGCAGGGCCTCGTGCGCCGCGCCGGATATCAGATCCGCAAGCTCGAACCGGACACCAGTCTCGTCGATCCTTACCAGGAGCAGCGAAGGCTGGCACCAGAAGCGACGATGATCTTCGAGGTCGGTGCAGCGGATGGCCGCGATTGCGACATATATCGGGGCATGTTTCCGGGTGCCACCGTCCACGCGTTCGAGCCCCTTCCCGAAAATTTCAAGAAGCTGGCAGTACGCGCGGCGGCCGACCCGTCGATCAAGGCTCATCAACTGGCACTGTCCGATTCGGCCGGAACCGCGACCTTTCATATCGGCGCCTGGGCGGATTCCAGTTCTCTGCTGCCGGCCAAGGATACGGGATCTACCTTCGACGCCTATCAGGCCACGGTGGGAACGATCGAGGTGAAGACGGATATGCTGGATGCGCTCGCCGCAGCCCACGGCGTGCAGACCATCGATATTCTCAAGATGGATGCGCAAGGTGCCGAGCTCGCCATCCTCCACGGTGCCGCGGGCCTGCTCGCATCGGGGGGGATCCGGCTGATTTACACCGAAGCCCAGTTCCGGCCGCTTTATCAGGGCGCCGGCACCTTCGCCGAGATCGCAAGCTACCTGGCCGGATACGGCTTTGTGCTGCACAACCTCTTCGACATCCACCACAACCAGCACGGTGAAGCATGCTGGTGTGACGCGCTGTTCGTGCGGAGTGGCGAGCGGGACGGTGGGGCGGCGCGCGCGTGATCACCATCGTCGATTACGGCGTCGGCAACATCGCCTCGCTTGCCAACATGATCGAGCATGTCGGAGCGGAGGCGCGACTGTCAGGAGACCCGGAGACGATCGCGAGAGCACCGCGCCTGCTACTGCCCGGCGTCGGGTCGTTCGCGCATGCCATGGACGTCTTGCGGTCGCGCGAGCTCGACACAGCGATAGGTGCTGCGGTCGCAAACGGTGCGACGCTGCTCGGCGTTTGCCTGGGAATGCAGTTGCTCGCGCGACATGGCGAAGAGGGTAACGCCCGGGGGCTGGGCTTCATCAATGCCGACGTGCGGCGGATAATACCGTCGCGCAGTGGCGTGAAGGTACCCAACATGGGCTGGCGTGAGGTCGCCCCCACCCGCGATACCTGGCTGGTGCGCAACGACCGCGAGATCGAACGCTTCTATTTCGCGCACAGCTATCACATGGTCTGTGATGATCCTGCCGATGTTGCGGCGACGATCGACCATGACGGTGCAAAGACAGTCGCGGTGGCGCACGGCAGGATCCACGGCGTCCAGTTTCACCCGGAAAAGAGCCATCGCTTTGGCATGCGACTCCTCGCCGATTTTTCGAGGGCTGCGACATGATCCCGCCGCGGCTGATCCCCGTCCTGTTAATCGATCGCGACCGACGCGTCGTGAAGACGGTCGGCTTCGGTGAGCGGACCTATATCGGCGACCCGTTCAACATCGTCCGCCTGTTCAACGAGAAACAGGTCGATGAGATATGCGTGCTTGATATCGATGCGACGCCCGATCGGCGCGAGCCCGACATCGGCTTCGCAGCCTCGCTCGCTGCGGAATGCTTCATGCCGCTGAGCTACGGCGGCGGCATCGCCACTATCGATCACGCACGCCGACTGATCGCCGGCGGTATCGAGAAGCTGGTGCTGCACACGCATGTCGCTGAAGGACTGATCGCAGATGTCGCTCACGAGTTCGGAGCGCAGGCGGTGGTCGGCTGCCTCGACTATCGCATGATCGCGGGAATGCGCACGGTGAAGGGCACGGACGAGCCGCTCGAACGTGCCGCCGTACGGCTGGCCGCGGCGGGCATAGGCGAACTTATCCTCCAGTCGATCGACCGCGACGGGGCGCGCGCGGGCATGGACCTGGACGGGATCGCGGCAATAGCTCCCCGCCTGTCGGTTCCGGTGATCGCGCTGGGCGGCGCGGGCGATGTCGCGCATCTCGACGACGCCATCGCAGCAGGGGCCGATGCAGCGGCATCGGGCAGCGCCTTCTCGTTCATCGGTCGATTGCGCGCGGTATTGGTGACCTATCCCGACCACGACGCCCGGTAGACGACGGTTGCCGATGATCCTCCAGGGTAACGATAGAACTTGCGCGATCTGCGTGATGACCGAAGACGCGACCGGGGTCGTTATCGGCACCGATGGTCAGTGCAATTGCTGCAAGGACGCCTTTGCGCGACTGCCGAGCGAATGGTGGCCCAACGCCGAGGGTGAACGCAAGATGACGGCCCTGGTCGCGCAATTGCGTGAGGAGGGCAAGGGCAAGCCTTACGATGCGCTCGTCGGGCTCAGCGGAGGCGTGGACAGCGCCTATCTGGCGCATGTCATGGCGGCACGGCACGATCTGCGGCTGCTCGCGGTCCATGTCGATGCGGGCTGGAACAGTGAACCCGCGGTGCACAACATTGAGAAGCTTGTGCGCGGACTCGATCTCGATCTCATTACCCGCGTCGTCGAATGGGACGAGGTACGCGACGTCCAGCAGGCTTTCCTGCGCGCCAGCGTGCTCAACCAGGACTTTCCCCAGGACCATGCGTTCTTCGCGACGCTGCTGCGTATTGCGCGCGAACATGATGTGAAATCCTTCCTGTCCGGGGTGAATTTCTCATCGGAAAACCTGCAAATCCCGCACGACGGTCCGAGCTCGACCGATGGCAAGCATGTGCGCGCCGTCCATGCCGCGTTGGGCAAGCGGCCGTTGCGATCGTATCCGGTCATGACGATGACCGAATATCTCTGGACGACAAGGGTCCGCGGGTTGCCCAAGCGTCACCGTCCGCTCGACTTCATGAATTACGACAAGGAAGTCGCGCGTCGAGAGCTACAAGAACATTATGGCTGGCGCGATTACGGCCCCAAGCACAGCGAGTCCCGCTTCACCAAATTCTACCAGGAAGTCTATCTTCCGCGTAAACTCCGCTTCGACAAGCGGCGGATGTTCCTGTCGTCTCTGATCGTTGCCGGGCAAATGACGCGCGACGCGGCGCTGGCTGAACTGGCGGCACCCGTGACGACGCCGATGCAGGCCGAACGCGATACCCGCTTCGTCGCCAAGAAGCTGGGCATGAGCGAAAACGAGCTCCGGACGCTCATCGACGCGCCGATCGTATCTCACGACGTCTACGGCAGCGACAAGAGGCTTACGGACCAGGTGCTGAACATCCGCTCCGCCTTGCGTCGGGTGTTGCGATGACGCCGGTACGATCCGCTGGTCAAGCCGCGCAGGGCTTCGGGGCCTTCGGTAGCCGACTCCTCATCGGCCTGGTGGGAGGAACCTACGCGGCCTTTCTGTTGCTCACCTACCGGGAACTCTCCAAGGTGTGGGGTTACCTCGGCTTCTGGTACCAGCCGCCTGATACGTGGGTCAGCGTGACCACGATTTGCGCATCGGCCCTCCTCGGGATGCTGCTGCCGCTGCGCAGCTGGACAGTCGTCGGCTTCGCGAAATGGGTATTGTATTTCATTCTCTTCATCCCGGCGCTGACCATCCCACCCCAGCAAGGCGTGCTGCCGTACAACGACCTGCTGCTGCTCGAAGTCCTGATCTGGGCGTCGGCCGCCGTGCTCATCGTGCTGCTGCGCGACGGGACGCCGTTCCACGAGATCCGCATCGCGCCCCGATTCTTGATGCAGGTCGTGATCGCCGCTTGGCTCCTGGGTAACATTGCGATCTTCGCGGTCTTCGGCGGTTCGATGAGTTTAGCGGGTCTCGACGAAGTGTACGAACAGCGCGCTACGGCCGCGACCGCGTCGAGCGCCGCGATCAGCTATGTGATGGGAACGATGAGCGGTGCGATCAATCCGTTTCTGCTCGTCGTCGGCCTGTCGCGCCGGCGGCCGTATTACGTCGCGATGGCACTGGCGGGCCAGCTCGTCATCTATTCCACATTGGCTGGCAAGGTAGTGCTGGGATCGACGTTGCTAATGATCGGCTCTCTTCTGGTGTTCAGACATGGGAAGGTCGCCTTCGCGCGGATCTATGCAACTGTCCTGGCCTTCGCCGTCATGGGTCCCTTCATCACGACACCTAGAGTTGCAGGCGGTTTAATCAACGCCGTTTCGGATCTCGTCTATTTCCGGATATTGGTCCTGCCAGGCGTTCTGGTGGGCGCGTACAGCAGTTATTTCCTGGACTACCCGGTCACCTATCTGTCACACTCGTTGATCGGACGCCCCTTCTCCACCTATCCCTACGGCGAGTTGTCCGTCGGCCAGGTGATCGGCCGTTATGTCACTCCGGGCGTCACCGTTGACGCCAAAAACTACAACGCCAACTTTATCGCCGCCGACGGTATCGCCGGGTTCAGCACCTGGGGCGTGCCGGTCATCTTCCTGCTGGCTGCAGGTTGGCTGTGGCTAATGTCGAAGCTGGTCGGACAGGAAAACCGCCCGATCGTCTGCGCGATGCTGATGCCGTTCGTCGTCTCTCTGGCGGACGCATCGCTGTTCACCGCCATCCTGACGGGCGGCGGGGCGGCGGCGGCGATATTGCTCTACCTGTTCAGATCGGCCGAGTACGCCGCCGCGACCGACCACGACATCATGCCGAGCCCTACGCCCTGAGGCGGCCGACGACGCGTTGGGCGACCGCCAACGCAGGGATCAATACGACAGGACGAAGCCGTACTCGCGGCCCGTTTCCGAGACGAAAAACAGCCGGTAACCGATGGCGTGCAGTTGCTCGACCGCTCGCTGCGTGTCCGCGTCTCTCGCGCTGTACATGCCGTGATGGAACTCGATCAGCAGCTGGCTCGGCCGCAGCGCCGAGTCCACCAGAGATTCGATGACTTCATATTCGAATCCCTCGATGTCCATCTTCAGGATGTCCGGAACGCTTCCGCCGACGTCACGCAGGATCGACGCTAGCGAGCGGACCTCCGCCACGATCGGTGCGCCCTGCTGCCGGTCGGACGGCGCGTTGGAGAACGACACGTGCCGTTCGTCGGCCGGCGGAAAGAATTCGACCTGCCCATCACGCGCGGCGATGCCCACGGGATGAAAGTGAAAGTCCGAGGGCAGTGGCTGCTGGTCGAGCCATTTGCGCGATCGCGGCGTCGGATCGAAGGCATGTACGATCGCACCGAAGCGCGCTATGGCCTGCAGGTCAAAACTGATGTCTTCCCCCACGCCGAAGGAATAGATAACGGGCCGTTGAGGCAGCCCAGCGACGGCGACCGGCCAGCCGCCATAATCGCTTCCAAGCTCTACCCATTCGACCTTCACGACCGGCGAATGCAGTTGCTTGTGCCTGAGGCGGCGCATCGCGCGCCTAAGCGAAGAAATCATGAAACAGTCCCTCGATGCCAAGATCGCCTGTATCAAAAACAGGTCGCCTGGCAAGAGCGGCGTTGCTCGTAACTGGCCATGATTACCGTGATGATCACAAGGTTTTCGGATGACCCGGATATTTCAGAACTTCGATATTTACGATAAGTATCTTGGTATTCTTACGTCGCGAACCGATCGTAGTTACAAAGAGATCATTGATGAACTAGTCGATGACCGATTCGTTGCTTTGCATATGCTGCTTCCGACGTTACAACGCGATGAAAGTGCGATGTGTGCGATCGGGCATGATGCCGTATCCCAACGAAGCTGGGCACGTGGCAAGGGCATCGGTCGCAGGATGAGCCAGGCTGACATCCTGCGCGCGCAGATCGAAGAGCATCGGACCGAGATCTTTTACAACCATGATCCGCTGCGCTTCGGCAGCGCCTTCGTGAAGTCGCTGCCGGGCTGCGTGCGTCGCACGGTCGCATGGCGAGCGGCGCCGAGCCCCGGCGCCGATTTCAAGGCCTATGGCCTGGTCGTCTGCAATTTTCATTCCATCCTGGAGGATTACCGGGCGCGGGGATGGCGCGCCGCTTGGTTCGCACCTGCATTCGATCCGGAAATGGATCGCTACAACCGAACGGACGATCGTCCGACGGACATCCTCTTCGCAGGATCATACAGCCAATATCACAAGAGGCGTGGGCTGCTGCTGGAGCTGCTGGCGTCGCTCTCCGGTCGCTGGAACGTCGTCCTGCATCTGCATCTTTCGCGCCTGACCACCTTGGCGGGAACTCCCGCGGGATGGCTGGGCCCGCTCCACAAATATCGCCTGCCCCGCGCGATCCAGCAGATTCGCAGACCCCCCGTGTTCGGACGCGACCTGTACCGGGCGCTGGGATCGGCCAAGATCGTGATCAATGGCGCGATCGACATGGCCGGCCAGGATCGAGGCAATATGCGATGCTGGGAAGCGCTGGGATGCGGGGCGCTGATGCTGAGCGACAGCGGCGTCTACCCCGATGGCATGCGACCCGGCGAGGATCTCGCGACCTATTCGTCGCTCGAGGAGGTGGCCACGACCGCGGACCGATTGCTGCGTGACGGTACGACCCGACGCGCAATCGCCGAAAGCGGCAACGCGATGATCCGCACTCGCTACAGCAAGCACCAGCAATGGAACGACTTCCTCGACCTCTTTTGACGATCAAGGGTTATCGTTGGTGCGTATCCTGCATTTCTCGAAATACGCGGACAAGGGCGGCGCGGCGCTTGCTGCCTTGAGCAGCGTCCGTTCGCAACGTGCGATGGGCGCAGATGCGTTGCTGCATGTCGGGCGGCATCCCACGACCGATCCCTACGTCTCCGGGCCGCGCGGCCGGATCGCGGATGCCCGCGCCTATCGCGATTTCGCTCTGGAGCGGATGCCGTTCCGGTTGCTGCGAACCGATCCGTTCGATACGCGTTCGCTGGGCATGAGCGGCATCGCCTGCTCCGCCATTGCGCGACGCGCCAAGGCGGACATAGTTGTTCTCCACAACATTGATGGCCTGCTTGATCTGACCGACCTGCCGCGGTTTCCCTGTCCCGTCGTCTGGCGCACGCACGACATGTGGGCGATGTGCGGGACCGAACATTACGTGGCGGACACCACGCCTTATCGACCGGGCGGCGATCGATCGCGTCTCGATCCGCTGTCGCGCTGGACGTTCCGGCGCAAGGCTCGCCTCTATTCGAAGGTCCCGTCGTTGACCGTATGCGCGCCGTCGCGGTGGCTTGGCGACGAGATGGCAACCAGCGAATTGCTGGGTGATCGCCCGTCCGTCACTATTCCCAACGGGATCGATACCGGCCTCTTCCGCCCCCACGATCGCCTAGCCGCTCGTGCGGCGCTGGCGCTGCCCGCCGATGCTCCACTCATCCTGTTCGGCTCCGCCGGCGGGCTCATGGACGCGCGCAAGGGCTTCGACCTGCTTGGGCAGGCGCTGCACCATGCGCAGGACCGGCTTGTCAGCATGGGCGCAAGGCTGGTCACGTTCGGAGGAGGACGCGTCCCCGATTTCGGGATCGCCACCGTCGATATGGGCAGGATTGTAGATCGACAGCGGTCGAGCCTGCTGTATGCCGCCGCGGACATCGTCATGGTGCCCTCGCGACTGGAGAATCTTTCGCTGACCGTGCTGGAGGCGCTGGCTTGCGGCACCCCCGTGGTCGCCTTCCGCATCGGAGGGATGCCCGACATGATCGACCATGGTCACAATGGCTGGCTGGTCGACCCTTTCAGCATCGAGGGCTTGGGTGACACCGTGCTGACGGGTCTGGACGCCAGCCGGTCGGGGGAAGACATGCGACGATCGTGCCGGGAGGTCGCCGTATCGCGCTTCGATCGACAGATTGAAGCCGCCCGGTTCCTGGAACTTTGCAGCCGCGTCGCGCACCAATAAGGGTGTCGGCACGATCGACTGTTCTGGTCCCCCCGTCTGATGCAAGGATTGCGCACGATGACTGCCCTGGGATTGCAGAAGCTGTCCGTCCCGCCCTTCAATGCGCATTACGAGGGCAATTACGACGACGCCATGTTGGTTTGGCGCGGCCTGGGCGCACAGGACAAGGTCCGCAACATGCAGACGCTGCTGGGTGACAATGGGGTCGATCGCATCGATACCGTTCTGGAGGCGGGATGCGGCACGGGCGCGGTGCTTCTGGAGGTCCAGCGTCGCGGCATTGGCCGAACCCACCACGGCGTCGATGTGGCGGATCCGGGCGAGCATCCCCATCCCGGCGTCGCGGAGGCTGAGTCTCTCACCCTGTCACGCTATGGCGGAGTTCGCCTGCCCTTCGACGACGACAGCTTCGATCTCGTCTTCGCCAGCCACGTCCTCGAGCACGTTCCCGACGAGCGCGGCTTTCTCGGCGAGGTACGGCGCGTGGCCCGACGATGGGTCTATATCGAGGTTCCCTGCGAGCTTCATCTGCGGACGTCGATCGGCAAGCTCCAGTCGACGTTGGAGATCGGCCATATCAACGCCTACACTCCCGAATCGTTCGCGCTGACCCTCTCGTCGGCGGGCTTGAACCCCAAGGCGATGCACATCTTCGATCACAGCTTGGCGCTCCACGCGTTCGGCTCCAGCCGGACAAAGGCTCGGCTCAAGGCCGGGTTCAGGGGTGGCCTGCTGCGCCTCAGCCCGACGCTGGCAAGCCGATTGTTCACCTACCACGTAGGTGCCCTGATCGACCTGAGCGAGTGCCGATCCGATACATAACCGAGAGGGGCCGGGCGGCACCGTCTTTCAATACGATCAGCTGCTCACTGCGGCGGCAACGCCTTCAACGGCGTCAGTTGGTCGATCAGCGTCGAGATGGCGCGCTATGTCGCCTTTCCCATCCTGCTGGTCGTCACCCGGCGGTCCATGCCGCTGTGCATCGCCGTGTCCATGGCCAGTATCGCCGCGATCACCCTCTCGGCCGGGGCATCTGAGGCCGACGCGTATCCGAAACCTACGGAGCGGCCCCGTTTACGACCATGGCTGCATGCGCATCGTGATGCTGGTGGGCACGGTGCCTAGAGCCGTCGCCGCTGTTCCAGCCAAGCCGCACCGCCGGCATTGCGCCAGCCATCGACGACATAGGAGCCCGTGGCTGTCGCGCGTTCGACCGGATCGAGGTTCTGGACGAACTCGCCCCTGGTTCCCGGTCGCGTCGGTGGCTTACGCCCGAAATCCCCCAGGCTGATCGTCTCGCAATTGACCGAACGGCAGCCCTCGATGGTGCCGGATGACAGCCGTAGGTCGAACGCCACGCCATCGCGCCCGCCATCGCGTCCGGTGCACCGCTTCACCGCAAGCTCCGCGCAATCGTATAATTGAAAGGCGACACCGCCGGGCGCAGAGCAAAACGCCTGAACATCCTCCATGAAGAAGCGGCCGGCGATCGCCCGAGCGCGAACGGGCCCGCTGATTGTGCAGGCGCGCATTCCGCAATTCTCCGACGCCGATCCGCTGTCGACATACCAGTCGACCGCCAGCGCATTGCCTGCCTTGGTCGTGGCGATGGCGCAGCGTTCGAATACGACCTCGTCGATCCGGTAGCGGGGGGTGCATTGGACGACGACGGCACAGCCGTCCGATTGCAGGTCGCAATCGGACACCGTTACCCCCGACGTGATCGGATGGTTGGGCGTGTAGGAGACGAACAGCGACCTGAAGCTGGACTGCCTGGTCCGCACGCCCTTGATGACATGGTTCATGCGACGTTCGACACCACTGGGTGCGCAGACATGCATGTCGATGTGATTGTCGTACAGCGTGCCGCCGAGAACCCTAGCTCCGATCGTGCCGTTGAACACGATGGCGCCCTTGGGCAGCGTTGTGAACAGGGGATCCGTCTGGCCGAAGACGACGGGTTCGTTGATGGTGACGTCGATGCCGCCGGCGATATACAATCCGCACGAGCGTCCATGCTCGATCCGGGGGCGGTTGAACGTCACATCGTGACAGTTTTCGAAAGTATCGTACAGTTCGATAGCATAGGCGGCAGCATCGTCGCGCGCACCGTCCCGACCGGCGTCTATGACGACCGGCCGGTTCACGACAGCCCTGCGGACGCGATGGCCGATCGACAGGCCTCCCTTGATATATCTGGCATCGACGTAGAGGTCGTCGATTGCGACATCCTCAACATAGCCTGAGAAGCCAGCCACGCGCAGGACATGGGCGTGCACTGTCACCAAGGACGGTGCCAGCGAGTTGCCCGGACGGCTGCGGGCGTTGATACGGTTCAAGCGGATACGCCGCATCATTCGGGCATCGCGCGTCAATGCAGTCTTCAGGTCGTCAAACGTCGTACCGCCCTGATCATTCTCGATCTGTATCCAATAAGGTGCCGCGAAATTCGTCAGTCCTACATTTTCGAGTGCGATATTCTCCATGTCTTGGTTCGCAGAAGGCAGCAGGAATGCCATCACGGCGGTTCCACTGGCTTCACCCAGCGACAGTCCGTTCCCTTCCAGGGCAAGATCGCGGATCGTCACGTCCGACGTATTGACGATAGTGAGTAGGTTGCATGCGGTGTTCCCGGTGACCCTGAGGCGCGTCGCATCCCGTCCCATTCCGCGCAGAGTGATGCCGGGGGGAAGCATGATCCCGTTCCTTCCCAGCGCCGCACTCGACAAATCGTAGATGTCGCTGCCGAGTTGGAGGATGCCACCGCCTGCCCGGCGCAGATCTGCGAGAGCCGCGGCAAGCGCCGTCACGGTATCCAGCGTTGGCCGTGATCGCCGATACGCGTCGAAATCGGTAGCCGGAGGATCCTCCAGCAACACCGCGCCCTCGTCCGATATGGACCCGGACGAGGACACACCCGCCAGGACAATGCTGGCCATCCCCTGAAGAAACTCGGCGCGGGTCAGACTCGATCTCCTGTCTTGAAGATGGTCAGCCTATAAGCGTGCGGAACCGATCGATCACCGACGCCAGCGTGTAGCGCATCACCACCGCGGCGCGACCGTTCGCGCCGCGCCGCCTGGCCTCTGCCATCCCCTGCTTGTTAGCAAGATTCTCGACCAGCGCGGCCAGCGCAGCGACGTCGCCGGGCGCCAGCACCCAACCGGCCTGCTCTTCGCGCACGACGAGCGCGAGTTCGGAATCCGGATCCGCGATCGCGATGATCGGCGTGCCGGCAGACAGGACGTTGTACATTCGGCTGGGCACCGACAGCCCCTTCATATCGCCGACAAAGGCGATGATCGTCGCCGTCGCGCTCGCCAGCATGGGGCCCAGCATCTCGCGCGGCTGGCGCGGCAGCAGGCGGACGTTGAGAAGCTCTCCCGACGCGATTGCTTCGGCGACTGCACCGGTCTTGCCGCCATAGCCCACAAAGACGAACATGATATCGGGTCGGCCGCGCAGTCGCCTAGCCGCGGCAAGGATGGTCTCGACATCGTGCGTTCGACCGATGTTGCCTGAGAACTGGATGACGCACGGCGCGTCGATACCATTGGACGTCAGGAACGGATTTCTCTCGCGCGACAGCGGCACGATCTCGTCGACGTCGCCCCAATTGGCGATGATCGTGATCCGCTCCCCCTCCTCCTCCGATGTTGCGCCCAGCTTGGCGCGTACCACCTCCGCCATGTCGCGCCCGAGCACGACGATCGAGCCGTAGAGCCGGAATGTCGCAGCGAAAAGACGGGCGAGCAGACGATATGCGATGCCGTCGGCGCGCAGGAACCCCGTCGCTGAGAGCACTTCGGGATAGACATCGTGGACGAGCAGATGCGCATCGATCCGCTTCCAGCGTGCGATGAGACCGACGAGCGGCGGAAGCGTCGGCGGGTTGGTGACGACGAGCAACCGGTCGCCGCGACGGAAGCGCGTCAGCGCGAACCAGGCGATCGAGAGAGACAGGGTCAGCACGTTGAGCGCGCGCAGGGCCAGCCGATCCTTGCTAAAATGGGTGGCAGGCACGCGGTGGATGAGGACCCCGCCCCGCTCCTCGCGCGAAGGCGCCCGCAGCCCTTGCTCGCTATAGGTCGGTTGGCCGCTGACGACCTCGACCGGCATGGACCGCGCCAGTCCCTCGGCGATGCGGGTCAAGAAGTAGCCGGTCGAGGTCTGCTCCGGGTAATAGAGCTCGGACACGACCCACAGACGGGCTGGCCGGGGGCACGCTGGCGGCATGGAAATCCTGTCAGTGAAGGTCGGCCAAGGCGATGTCACGATAGAGCCGCGATGCGAGGCCGTAGCGGATCGCGAGGTTGTCGTCGTCGGCGAGACGGCTGTCGGCGAACAGTCGCCCGCCAATCGCGGGGGCGGCCCGCTCGATGAAGCGGGCGAGCGGGCGCGGAATGGACAGGCGATGGAGCGTCCCCTTCCCTGCTCGTGCCCACGCTTGTGCGGCATCGGCGTAGGTGAAAGGGCGTGGATCGGCCGCGAAGACGACACCGGTCCGCGGCTCGGCCGTCAGCCGTGCCACGACCTGCGCGGACAGATCCACCCCGATCATCGCCCGGACCACGTCTCCGGATGGCACCGGAAGCACCCGTATCTGCGCCCACAGTCGCATCAGCTGACCGAGCTTGCCCAGCGAGGCCCGTCCGTAAATGAGCGGCAGGCGCAGGATCGTCACGGATAGACGATCGTCGGCAAGCGCCAGCAGAGCCGTGTCCGCCGCGAGCTTGGAGCGACCATAGTCGCTCGTCGGCGCGACCGGCGTGTTCCGATCGATCACGTGCGCGCCACCATAGACCGAGAAGGACGAGACGTGGACCAGATGGCGCACGCCGGCCGCACTGGCCGCGACGGCGAGCCGGCGGGGCATGTCGACGTTGACCGCATCGAGATGCGCCGCGCCGCCGGTGCTGGCGCCTGTGCAATTGATCAGGCACTCTACCCCGTCCAGCGTCGCGGCGGGGATGTCGCCGTAATCCGCGACGATCAATTGGCGCGGTCGCCCCGCGGGACGCCGGACGACGTAGGTTGCGGCATCGCCGAGGAGCGGCGCCAGCGCGGCCGCGATGCGGCTGCCGCCCCCGACCACCAGGATACGAGCATCCTTCCCCAACATGGCGGCGGGCTATAACCGCGCCTCGGGACCGTGACAGCCTTTCCCGCGCGGGACCGAGCGAATATGGGGGCCGGGCTGAAGCGACAGTCGGAAAAGCGAGACGTGAAGCGGGCGATGGACCTGATCCTGGCGGCAGTAGCGGCCGTCCCGCTGCTGCTGCTCGCGCTGGCGGTGGCACTCGCGGTGCGGCTGACCTCGACGGGTCCGGCGCTCTACTGGTCCGACCGGGTAGGACGTGGCGGGCGGATCTTCCGCATGCCGAAGTTCCGGACGATGAAGGTCGGCACTCCCCCGGTCGCGACCCACCTGATGCCCGATCCGCACAGCGCGCTGACGCCGATCGGCGGCTTTCTGCGGCGCACCAGCCTCGACGAGATCCCGCAACTCTGGAGCGTCGTCGTCGGCGACATGAGCTTCGTCGGCCCCCGCCCCGCCCTGTTCAATCAGGACGACCTGATCGCATTGCGCCGCGCGGCGGGCATCGACGTGCTCCGGCCAGGGATTACCGGATGGGCACAAATCAACGGGCGCGACGAACTGCCCATCCCGGTCAAGGTGGCGTTCGACCGCGAGTACCTGGAACGGCGGTCACCACTGTTCGACCTGCTCATCATTCTCAAGACGGCAGCGAAGCTGCTTGGCGACAAGACGGTGACGCACTAATGGGCCTTCACGCATGTGGTCCCGAGAAGGGCGACACATCGCATTAGGACTGTCGTGAAGTGGTAGCGGTTTCAGTCTCCGAACGCGTACTAGCGCTGCCACGCCCGATCAAGCGCGCTATCGTGCTGGCTGCCGACGCGCTCCTGTGCGCGGCGAGCGTTCATCTCGCTTATTATCTCCGAACCAACTCGTGGCCGGACGTCCTCGGGCCGGCGCTGTACCCGACGGTCACATCGATCCTGCTAGCGCTGCCCTTCTTCGTCGTCTTCGGCCTCTACCGGGCGATCTTCCGCTACGCCGGATCGGCCGCCTTCGTCACCATCGTCAAGGCGGTGGCGGTGTATGCTTTGCCCTTCGCCTTCATCTACGCCTATGTCGGCATCGGCGGCGTGCCGCGCACCATCGGGCTCATCCAGCCGATCCTGCTCCTCCTGCTCGTCGGTGGCAGCCGCGCGCTCGCCGGCGGCTGGCTTGGCCAGACCTATCGTAACGCCGTGGCCGATGCGGATAAGCCGCGCGTCCTGATCTACGGCGCCGGCTCGTCCGGCCGACAGGTCGCCTCCGCCCTTCAAATCAGCGGCCAGGTTCGCGTGATCGGCTTCCTCGATGACGACAGGACCCTGTGGAACGCGACGATCAATGGTCTGCGCGTCCACGCGCCGGACGATCTCGATCGACTGGTGGCACGCCACGCCGTGACCGACGTGCTACTCGCTATCAACAAGGCGACACGCGCGCGCCGCAACGAGATCATTCACCAGCTGACGCGTTCGGGGTTGCACATCCGCGCCATGCCCGGCGTGGACCAGCTCGCGCGCGGCACCGTCTCGTTCAGCGACCTCAAGGACCTCGATATCGAGGATCTGCTCGGCCGTGCGCCGATTCCCCCGGACGACGAACTCCTGCGACGCGACATCACCGGCAAGGTCGTGCTCGTGACCGGTGCCGGCGGCTCGATCGGCAGCGAAATCTGCCGCCAGATCGCTCGGCTCGCTCCCGACATGATGCTGCTGGTGGATTCCAGCGAGTATAATCTGTACGCCATCCACCAGGAACTGCTGCGCGCGATGGGCGCAGGCGGCGCGACCGTGCGCTCGGTCGTGCCGCTGCTCGCCACGGTACGAGACCGGCGCCGCATCGACGAGATCGTCGGCACCTGGCGTCCCCACACCATCTATCACGCGGCCGCATACAAGCACGTGCCTCTGGTCGAGCATAACGTGCTGGAGGGGATCGCCAACAATGTAATCGGTACGTTGAACGTCGCGATCGCCGCGCGGGCCTACGACGTCGGCAGCTTCGTCCTGATCAGCACAGACAAGGCAGTCCGGCCGACCAACGTCATGGGCGCGACCAAGCGGCTCGCCGAAATCATTCTCCAGGCGCTCAACGCCGATGGGCTGCCCGGCAGGTTCTCGATGGTGCGCTTCGGCAACGTGCTGGGTTCGAGCGGGTCGGTGGTGCCGCTGTTCCGCAGTCAGATCGCAGCCGGCGGACCGATAACCATTACGCATCCCGAGATCACCCGCTATTTCATGACCATCCCGGAGGCTGCTCAGCTTGTCATCCAGGCGGGCGCTATGGCGACCGGTGGCGACGTCTTCGTGCTCGACATGGGCGAGCCAGTGAGAATTATCGATTTCGCCCGCACGATGATCGAGCTGTCGGGTCTGCGATTGCGCGAGGAGGGTACAGGCGACGGCGACATCGCCATTGAGTATGTCGGCCTGCGCCCTGGCGAGAAGCTCTATGAGGAGCTCTTGATCGGCAACAATCCAAGCCCGTCCGCTCATCCTCGCATCTTGCGCGCGCATGAGCCGTTTATCGCCTGGAGCAGACTACGCCTCGCGCTCGACCGGCTGCAGGCGATGATCGTCGCCGGCGATTCCGAGGCCGGGCGGGCGGCGCTCCAGGAGTTGGTCGTGGAGTTCGAGCCGAGCAGCGAGGCCGTCGACTTCGTGGCTCTGAAGCGCGAGGAGATGGCGCAAGCGGCTGGACCTTTCGACAACGCACCGGCAAGGGCCCTCGCCACTGATGCACGCTAAATCCTTTCGTCGTTGTTCGGGAACAGCATGACCAAGACCGCACTCATCACCGGCGTCACCGGGCAGGACGGCGCGTATCTCGCGCAGCTCCTGCTCGACAAGGGCTATATCGTCCACGGTCTCAAGCGTCGCTCGTCCTCGTTCAACACCGGGCGGATCGAGGACATCTACCAGGATCCGCACGCGCCGGACCCGACCTTTCACCTCCATTACGGCGACATGACCGACAGCACCGCGCTGATCCGGCTGGTGCAGGAGACGCAGCCTGACGAGATCTACAATCTCGCCGCGCAGAGTCACGTCGCGGTCAGCTTCGAGACGCCCGAATATACCGCCAACGCCGACGGGATCGGCACGCTCCGCCTGCTGGAGGCGATCCGCATCATGGGACGCGAGAAGACGACACGCTTCTACCAGGCGTCGACCTCCGAGCTCTACGGGCTGGTGCAGGAAGTGCCACAGCGCGAGACCACACCCTTCTACCCGCGCAGCCCCTATGCCGCGGCCAAGCTCTATGCCTATTGGATCACGGTCAACTACCGCGAGGCGTATGGCATGTTCGCGACCAACGGCATCCTGTTCAACCACGAGAGCCCGCTGCGCGGCGAGACCTTCGTCACGCGCAAGATCACCCGCGCGGTCGCCGCGATCAAGCTCGGGCGGCAGGACAAGCTGTTCCTTGGCAACCTCGACGCCAAGCGCGACTGGGGCCACGCGCGCGAATACGTCCGCGGCATGTGGATGATCCTGCAGGCCGACGAGCCGGAGGATTTCGTGCTCGCGACCGGCGAGACCACGCCGGTGCGCACCTTCGTCCAATGGGCGTTCGAGGACGTCGGCATCGCGATCGAGTGGAAGGGCGAGGGCGTCGACGAAAAGGGCTATTGCGCCGAGACGGGCAAGTGCCTGGTCGAGGTCGACCCGCGCTATTTCCGCCCGACCGAGGTCGAACTGCTGATCGGCGATCCGACCAAGGCGCAGGAGAAGCTGGGATGGCGGCACGAGACCTCCCCGCGCGATCTGGCGCGCGAGATGGTCCAGGCCGATCTCCAGGTTATGCGGGACGCGCCGATCGGCAAGGGCGCCTGATGTATTCGCTCGCCGGCAAGCGCGTCTTCGTCGCCGGCCACAATGGGATGGTCGGCTCGGCGATCGTGCGACGCCTCGCAGACGAGGATTGCGAGATCCTGACGCTCGACCGGCGCGAGGTCGATCTGCGCGACCAGGCAGGCGTGCGCGACTGGATACGCGACCGTCGGCCGGCCGCGGTGTTCATGGCGGCGGCAAAGGTAGGCGGCATCCTCGCCAACGACAGCTATCCGGCCGACTTCCTGCTCGACAACCTGCTGATCGAGACCGCGGTGACCGCCGCCGCGCACGCAGCGGACGTCGAGAAGATGCTGTTCCT
This sequence comes from uncultured Sphingomonas sp., assembly GCF_964250165.1. Classification (GTDB taxonomy): domain Bacteria; phylum Pseudomonadota; class Alphaproteobacteria; order Sphingomonadales; family Sphingomonadaceae; genus Sphingomonas. The sequence goes on from NZ_CAXUEK010000007.1 coordinate 41,161, forward strand.
TGGTTCGAGCTGCATCTACCCCAAGCTGGCGCCGCAGCCGATCCCCGAGGAGGCACTGCTCACCGGTCCGCTCGAGCCGACCAACGAATGGTATGCGATCGCCAAGATCGCCGGCATCAAGCTCGCCCAAGCGTTCCGCCGCCAGCACGGCCGCGATTACATCTCCGCGATGCCGACCAATCTCTACGGGCCCGGCGACAATTTCGACCTTCACTCGAGCCACGTCATGCCGGCCCTGATACGCAAGGTGCACGATGCGAAGGAAACCGGCGGCGACGTCGTAGTCTGGGGCACAGGCACACCGCGCCGCGAATTCCTCTATGTCGACGATTGCGCGGACGCCTGCGTCCACCTGATGAAGCATTATTCGGGCGAGCAACACGTCAATGTCGGCTCGGGCGAGGACATCACCATCCTGGACCTCACCCGCACCGTGATGCGGGCACTAAGCTACGATGGACCCATCGTGCACGATGAGAGCAAGCCCGACGGCACACCGCGCAAGCTTATGGACGGCAGCAAGCTGCGTGCACTCGGCTGGATGCCTGGGGTGGCGCTCGAGGAGGGGATCGCGCGAAGCTACGCGGCCTTTCTGCAGGGTCAGTATCGCGAGGCAAGGCTGACTGCCTGACTCCGCTGATCGCCGATCGGACTCTCGCCGTGCTTCCTGAGCACGTCGTTGAACGCCTCGATCAACAGCGCCTGCAGGCTCCTGCCCTGGCGCCGCGCCAGCATGTGCAGGCTCAGAGACATCTCGGGGCTGAAGAAACCCGCGATCTGCTTCCTTCCCTCGCAGCTCGTCGGACGATCGGAAATGGGGGCGTCCCCTCCCCTTGTGCGGCTGGCGTCGACATGGGCGCCGGCGCCGGGGTGACCCCGCACTGGTCGGCGGAGATCTACCTCCTGTTCGCGGAGGGGCGGCCGGACATCTGGCCCGCCGGCGACCTGGCCGTGCAGATCGAGGTCGGCCGCATCCTCGGCCATCCCGAGCGCCCGAGCGAGGAGCGGACGCGCGCGCTGGCCGAAGCCTGGCGCCCGCACCGCGGCGCCGCGGCGATCTTCGCCTGGCACCACTACAACTCCGACATGGCGGTGATCTGACCCTCTCCCTCCAGGAGAGAGGGCGGCCGAGCCGAAGGCGAGGTCGGGAGAGGGGCTGTGACGCGGCGCCTTCCCTCTCCCGCCGTCCTCCCGCGTTCGCGGGAGTCGGCACCCTCTCCCCTGAAGGGAGAGGGAAGGGGTTGCTCGCCTCGGCTGGATGCCTGACAGGCCGGTCGTGCCCCCCGCCACCACGCCCACCCCTTCGCTCGCCGACAGCTTCCGCAGCGTCGCGGTGCCGGCGGACGCGCGCGGCTGGCGGGCGCTGCGGGCCTATCTCGGCCCCGGCTTCCTGGTCGCGGTCGGTTACATGGACCCGGGCAACTGGGCGACCGACATCGCCGGCGGCTCCGCCTTCGGCTATGCGCTGCTCTCGGTCGTCCTGCTCTCCAATCTGATGGCGATCGTGCTGCAGGCACTGTCGGTCCGGCTCGGCATCGCCAGCGGACGCGATCTCGCCCAGGCCTGCCGCGACCATTACCCGCGCCCCGTGGCGATCGGGCTGTGGCTGCTCGCCGAGACCGCCATCATCGCCTGCGACCTGGCGGAGGTGCTCGGCACCGCGATCGCGTTGAAGCTGCTGTTCGGGCTGCCGCTGGTGTGGGGCGTGGCGCTGACGGCGCTCGACGTGTTCCTGATCCTGGCGCTGCAGCGCTTCGGGTTCCGCAAGCTGGAGCTGTTCGTCGTCGCGCTGCTGGTGCTGATCGCGGGCTGCTTCGCGTTCGAGCTCTACCATGCCCGGCCCGATGCCGGCGCGGTGCTCGCCGGGCTCGTCCCGACGTCCGCGATCGTGACCGACCCGGCGATGCTCTATCTCGCGATCGGCATCCTCGGCGCGACGGTGATGCCGCACAACCTGTATCTCCACTCCTCGATCGTCCAGACTCGCGCGTTCGTCGACAAGGCGCAGGCGGTGCGCAACGCGACGATCGATTCCAGCGTCGCGCTCGGCCTCGCCTTCTTCATCAACGCCGCGATCCTGGTGGTCGCCGCCGCCGCGTTCCACACCGCCGGGCGGCACGACGTGGCGGAGATCGGCGACGCCTATCGCCTGCTCTCGCCCATGCTCGGCGTCGGCGCGGCGAGCGTCGTGTTCGCGGTGGCGCTGCTCGCCTCGGGGCAGAACTCGACGGTGACGGGCACGCTGGCCGGGCAGATCGTGATGGAGGGATTCCTCCACCTGCGCCTGCCGGTCTGGGCGCGGCGGCTGGTGACGCGGCTGCTCGCGATCGTGCCGGCGGCGCTGGTGGTCGCCGCCGCGGGGGACGCGGGCGCGACGCGGCTGCTGGTGCTGAGCCAGATCGTGCTGAGCCTGCAGCTGCCGTTCGCGGTGGTGCCGCTGGTGCGGTTCACGGCAAATCGGGTGCTGATGGGCGGCTTCGCCAGCCCCGCCTGGCTGCGCGCACTCGCCTGGACGATCGCGGCGACGATCATCGGGCTGAACCTGACGCTGCTATGGCGCCTGCTCTAAGCTCCTCCCCGTCCCGGGGTGGAGCTGCCCGCTCCAATATTCGTCCCTGAGCTGCCGCTTGTAGAGCTTGCCGGTGTCGTGGCGCGGCAGCTCGGCGCGGAAGTCGATCCGGCGGGGGCACTTCACATGGCTGAGCTGCGCGCGGGCGAAGGCGGTCAGCGCCGCAGCCAGCGCCGGCCCGGCCAGCGCCATGTCGCGCGGCTGCACCACCGCGACCACCGTCTCGCCCATCTCCTCGTCGGGCGCGCCGATCACCGCCACGTCGGCGACGTCGGGATGCGTCACCAGCACGTTCTCGATCTCGGCCGGGTAGATGTTCACGCCGCCGGAGATGATCATGAAGCTCTTGCGGTCGGTGAGGTAGAGATAGCCCTCCTCGTCCAGCCAGCCGATGTCGCCCAGCGTCGTCCAGCCGTGCCGGTTCGCCGCCGCCGCGGTCTTCGCCGGATCATTGTGGTAGCTGTAGGCCGGGCCACCGGCGAAATAGATCGTCCCCTCCGTCCGCGGCGGCAGCTCGTCCCCGTCCTCGCTGCAGATCCTGGTCTGCGCGGTGAGGTTGCGGCCGACCGAGCCCTGGTGCCGGAGCCACTCGGCGGACGAGATCGCGCAGAAACCGTTGCCTTCAGTGCCGGCATAATATTCGCCGATGATCGGCCCCCACCAGTCGATCATCGCCTGCTTGACCGGGATCGGGCACGGCGCCGCGGCGTGCCACACCGCCTTCAGCGACGACAGGTCGTAGCGGTGGCGGACCGCCTCGGGCAGCTTGAGCATGCGGATGAAGTGCGTCGGCACCCACTGCGCGTGCGTCACCCGATGGCGCTCGATCGCGGCGAGCGCCGCCTCCGGATCGAACCGCTCCATCACCACCACCGTACCGCCGAGCTGCTGCACCGCCATCGACCAGCGCAGCGGCGCGGCATGGTAGAGCGGCGCGGGCGACAGATAGATCATGTCGGGCGTGAACCCGTACAGCGCCTGGCCCAGCGTGATGAGCGTCGACGGCGTCTCGCTCCAGGGTTCCGCCGGCAGCGGGTGACGCACGCCCTTGGGCACGCCGGTGGTGCCGGACGAATAGAGCATGATCCCGCCCGGCTGCGGATCGGCGATCGGCGTCGCGGGCTGCGCGTCGCGGGCGGCCTCGTAGCGCTGATAGCCGTCGATGGTGCCGTCGCACATGTACAGCGCGAGATCGGGCAGCAGCGGCCGCAGCTGTTCGGCGCAGGCGGCGACGCCATGGCCGGCGATGAGCACGCGGCAGGCGCCGTCGCGCACGATATATTCGGCCTCCGCCGCCGTCAGCTTCGACGAAATGCAGGTGCAGTAGACGCCGGTACGCTCGGCGGCCCACATCACCTCCAGATAACGCGGCGAATTGTCCATCAGCACCGCGATGCCGTCGCCGCGCCGCAGCCCCAGCGCGCGCAGCAGCTGCGCGCCCTGGTCGGCGCGCGCGTCCAGCTCGGCATAGCTGACCGCCTCGCCGGAGCCCGCCATGATGCAGGCGGGCTTGTCGGGCATCGTGCGGGCGTGCCGGCTGGGGTGCATCCTCTTCTCCTGGCCGGCTTTACGCGGGTCCATACCCACCGTAACATTCGTTATGGCCCCAAAGCTGTCAAGCGCGCCGTCAAGTTTCGCCCGCACGCCCGACCGCACTCCGCGCGACTGGCTCGAAGCGGGCCAGGCGTTGTTGCGGGAGGGCGGGCTGCGCGCGCTCAAGCTGCGGCCGCTGGCCGACGCGCTCGGCGTCTCGACCGGCAGCTTCTATCATCATTTCGCGGATTTCGACGCCTATCAGGGCCGCCTCGCGGCCTATTTCGCCGAGGCGCAGGTGACCGAGCTGATCGACGCGATCGGCCGGGCGGAGGCGGACCCGATCGGGCGCATCCGCCTGCTCGCGCAGCTGGTGCGCCGGCGCGGGCTGTCGCGGCTCGCCATCGCCATGCGCGCCTGGGCGGAGAGCGACCGGCGCGCGCGCGCCGCCGTCGAGCGGCATGACGGGCTGATGCTCGGCTTCCTGACCGACTGCCTCGCAGCGGCGGGGCACCCCCGTCACGATGCGGGGGTGCGCGCCTATGCGCTGATGACGCTGGGGCTGAGCCGGGTGCACGCCCCGCATCTGTCGATGCCGCAGCTGATGGAAGAGCTGATCGGCATCCTGGCGGAGCCGCCGCGGTGAAGGCGCTGGTCGTCCACGCGCTGTCCGACGACCTGTCCGGCGTCGGACTGGCGGACGTGCCCGATCCGACGCCGCGCGCCGGCGAGCTGCTGGTCCGCGTCCGCGCCGCCTCGCTCAACTTCCCCGACCTGCTGATGACGCGCGGCGGCTATCAGCTGAAGCCGCCGTTGCCCTTCACGCCGGGCATGGAGATGGCGGGCGAGGTGGTCGCGGCCGATCCGGCCAGCGGCTACGCCCCGGGCGAGCGCGTGGTGGCGGGCACGCGGCTGGGGAGCTTCGCCGAGCTGGTCGCGATCGATGCGGGCGCGGCGCGGCGCGTGCCCGAGGGAATGGACTTCGCGCACGCCGCGTCGGTCGGAGCGGCATACCTCACGGCCTATGTCGCGCTGGTCCGGCTCGGGCGAATGCGGCCGGGCGACTGGGTGCTGGTCCATGGCGCCACCGGCGGCGTCGGGCTGGCGGCCGTCGATCTCGCACAGGCGCTCGGCGCGCGGGTGATCGCCACCTCGCGCTCGCCGGCCAAGCTGGCGCGGGTCGCGGCCGAATATGCGGTCGAGGCGACGCTGCCCGCTGCCGGCTTCCGCGAGGCGGTCAACGAACTCACCGGCGCCGAGGGAAATGGCGGCGCGGACCTGGTCTTCGATCCCGTCGGCGGCGACGTGTTCGACGAGTCGACCCGCGCGATCGCGTTCGGCGGCCGGCTGCTCGTGGTCGGCTTCACCTCCGGCCGCATCGCCACCGTGCCGACCAACCTCCCGCTCATCAAGGGCTTCGCCGTCATCGGCGTGCGCGCGGGCGAGTTCGGCCGCCGCTTCCCCGCGCTCGGCCGCGAGAATGTCGACGCGGTCTGGGCGCTGGCCGCCGCCGGCCGCATCCGGCCGCGCGTCGACCGCCGCCTGCCGCTCGACCGCTGGCGCGAGGCGTTCGCGGCGATGCAGGCGAGCGAACAGGTCGGCAAGATCGTCTTGGAATCGTAGAAGGAACGCAGGCGCGTGGAAAACTGGGATTATATCATCATCGGTGGCGGTTCGGCCGGCTGCACGCTCGCCGCACGGCTGAGCGAAGACCCGGGCACCCGCGTGCTGCTGCTGGAGGCCGGCGGCAGGAACGACGCGATGCTGGTCCGCATGCCCGCGGGCGTCGGCGAGTTGATCAAGGCCAAGGGACCGCACAATTGGGGCTTCTGGACCGAGCCCGAGCCGCACCTGGACGATCGCCGGCTGTGGTGGCCGCGCGGGCGCGGGCTGGGCGGCAGCTCCGCCATCAACGGCATGATCTACATGCGCGGCCATCCGCTCGATTACGACGAATGGCGGCAGATGGGGCTGGCGGGCTGGGGCTGGGACGACGTGCTGCCGTATTTCCGCCGGCTGGAGCGACACCACCGCGCCAATGAGACCGGAGGGGGCGAGCATCACGGCGCCGAAGGGCCGCTCCACGTCTCGCCGGGCGAGAGCCGCAGCCCGTTCAACGCCGCGCTAATCGAGGCGGGGCGGCAGGCGGGCTATCCGGTGACGGAGGACTTCAACGGCGCCGAGTTCGAGGGCTTCGGCCCTTATGATCTCACCATTTCCGACGGCCGCCGCTGGACCGCGTCGGACGCCTATCTCAAGCCGGTGATGGGCCGGGCGAACCTCCGCGTCGTCACCGACGCGCGCACCACGCGCATCCGCATCGAGAACGGCCGCGCGACGGGCGTCGATTATGTCGTCGGCAAGCGCCGGACGCCGCGGTTCGCCGCCGCCGCCGGCGAAGTGCTGCTGGCCGCGGGCGCGGTGCAGAGCCCGCAGATCCTGCAGCTGTCCGGCGTCGGCGACCCGGAGCGGCTGCGCGCGGCGGGCGTCGCCGTCACCCACGCGCTCCCAGGCGTCGGCGAGAATCTGCAGGATCATCTCGACGTGACCATGAACTGGCGCAGTCAGGGGCTGGAAAGCGTCTATTCGGTGGTGAAGGGCCTGCGCCAGCTCGCGGTCGGTCTGCGCTACGCGCTGCGCGGCACCGGGCCGGGGCGGCAGAACTTCCTGGAGGCGGGCGCCTTCATCCCCTCGCGCCCCGGCCTGTCGCGCCCCGACATCCAGATCCACGGCGTGCTCGCGATCATGCGCGAGCACGGCAAGGTGAAGGCGACCGAGGACGGCTTCTCGCTGCATCTGTGCCAGCTCCGTCCCGAGAGTCGCGGCCGCATCGGCCTGCACGGGACGGATCCGTTCGCCGATCCGAAGATCGAGGCCAATTACCTCGCCACGCCCGAGGACCGGCGCGTGCTGCGCGAGGCGGTCATGATCGGCCGCCGCGTCGTCGGCCAGGACGCGCTGACGCCCTATCGCGGCGACGAGCTCGCGCCCGGCGACGCGGTGGCGACCGACGCCCAGATCGACGCCTGGGTGCGCGCGACGGCGGAGACGATCTACCATCCCGTCGGCACCTGCCGCATGGGCGCGGCGGACGACGCGCGCGCGGTGGTCGACGGACAGCTGCGGGTGCGCGGCCTCGCCGGGCTGCGTGTGATCGACGCCTCGGTGATGCCGACGCTGGTCAGCTCCAACACCAACGCCCCGACGATCATGATCGCGGAAAAGGCGGCGGACCTGATCCGGCGAAACGCGCGCCAGCGGGTGGCGGCGTAGCGCCGCGCGTCAGCGCTGCATTCGCGCCAGCATCTCGGCGCGCATCAGATTGTGGTCGACATGCGCCATGATCCACAGGCTGCCGACCAGCACCAGCCCGACGATCAGCGTCCCGAAGGCCAGCGCCAGGACGTTGTTGGTGTTGTCCGGTCCGGTCGTCAGGTGGAGGAAGAAGACCAGGTGCACGCCCATCTGCCCCACCGCCAGCGCGATCAGCGCGACGGGGATGGCCGGCCCCCACACCGCGCCCCAGCCGCCCGCCACCGCGAACGACGCGAGCGTCAGTCCTGCCGCCGCGACGAGCCCGATGAGGTAGATCTGCACCGCCTGGCCGGTGGTGGGCTGATGCGCCTCACCCGGCGCCCGCTGCCCCTCGCCGCCCGACGCGGGCCGGCCGTGGTGGTCGTTCATGCGCCTGCTCCCAGCAGATAGACGGTGGTGAACAGCGCCACCCAGATGATGTCGAGCGCGTGCCAGAACAGCATGAAGCAAGCCACGCGGCGGACGATGTCCTCGCGGAAGCCCTTCGCCCAGACCTGCGCCATCATCGTCGTCAGCCAGACGAGGCCGAGCGTGACGTGCAGTCCGTGGCAGCCGACCAGCGCGAAGAAGGACGACAGGAAGGCGCTTCGATCCGGCCCGTTGCCGTCGCCGATGAGGTCGACGAACTCCGAGACTTCCAGCGCCAGGAACACCGCCCCGAGCGCGGCGGTGACCCCCATCGCCACCTGGAACCACCGGGCGTTGCGCGCGAGCATCGCGACCCCGGCCATGCCGCAGGCAAAGGAGGAGAGGAGCAGCGCCGCCGTCTCCCACGCGACCAGCGGCAGATCGAACAGCATCCGTCCCGACGGTCCCCCCGCCGTCTCCTTCACCAGCACCGCATAGGCCGCGAAGAAACCGGAAAAGAGGATGAAGTCGGACAGGATGAAGATCCAGAAGCCGTAGGCGACCACGATCTCCTTGGACGCGGGGCCGCGCTCGCTGATCGGCGCTTCGCCGTGACCGAGCGCGTGCGGGTCGTGGGCGGCGGCGCCGCTCATGCCGGGTCCAGTCCGAGCAGGCGTGCCTTGCCCTGGCGGCGCTCCTCGTCGAGCCGCCTCGCCTCGTCGGCCGAGACCTCGAACTCCGCCTCGTCGCGCCAGGCGAACACGACGAAGGTCGCCCAGGCGCCCAGGAAGCCGGCGATCACCGCCCACCAGATATGCCACACCAGCGCGAAGCCGAGCACGGTCGTGAAGAAGGCGGTGACGAAGCCGGTGGGCGAATTGCGCGGCAGGTGGAACGGCTCGTAATCGGGCTGATCGCTCAGCCGCCGCTGATCGCGGGCGCGCGCCTTCATGCCCCAATAGGCCTCCTCGTTCTCGACCTGCGGCAGCACCGCGAAGTTGAACGGCGGCGGCGGCGAACTGGTCGACCATTCCAGTGTGCGGCCGTCCCACGGATCGCCGGTCTCGTCCACCAGCTGCGCGCGGTTCCGGATCGAGACCCAGAGCTGGATCAGCAGGCAGGCGATCCCGCCCGCGATCACCAGCGCGCCGACGCCGGCGACCCACAGCCAGGGCTGCCAGGCGGGCACGTCGTAATGCTGCAGCCGCCGGGTCATGCCCATCAGCCCGAGAATATAGAGCGGCATGAACGCCAGGTAGAAGCCGATCGTCCACAGCCAGAACGCCGCCACGCCCCAGCCCTGGTGCAGCCGGAAGCCGAAGGCCTTGGGAAACCAGTATTGATAGCCCGCGAACGCGCCGAACAGCACGGCGGGGATGACGATGTTGTGGAAGTGGGCGACCAGGAACACCGAATTGTGCAGCTGGAAGTCGGCCGGCGGCACCGCCAACAGGACCCCGGTCATCCCGCCGATCACGAACGAGCAGATGAAGCCGATCGCGAACAGCATCGGCACGGAGAAGCGGATGCGCCCGCCATACATGGTGAACAGCCAGTTGAAGACCTTCACCCCCGTCGGCACCGCGATGATCATGGTCATGATCCCGAAGAAGCCGTTGACGTCGGCGCCGGCGCCCATCGTGAAGAAGTGATGCAGCCAGACCATGAAGGACAGCACGCAGATCGCCATCGTGGCGACCACCATCGAGCGATAGCCGAACAGCGGCTTGGACGAGAAGGTGGACACCACCTCCGAGAAGATGCCGAACGCGGGCAGGACGAGGATGTAGACCTCCGGATGCCCCCAGGCCCAGACGAGGTTGACGAACATCATCTGGTTGCCGCCCACCTCGTTGGTGAAGAAGTGGAAGCCGGCGTAGCGATCGAGCGTCAGCATCCCGAGCACGGCGGTGAGCAGCGGAAAGGCGGCGACGATCAGGAGATTGGTCGCCAGCGACGTCCAGCAGAACATCGGCATGCGGGTGAGGCTCATTCCGGGCGCGCGCATCTTCAGGATCGTCGTGACCAGGTTGACCCCGGTCAGCAGCGTGCCGACGCCCGAAATCTGCAGCGACCACAGATAATAGTCGACGCCGACGCCCGGCGAGAAGCGCAGCTCCGACAGCGGCGGATAGGCGATCCAGCCGGTCTTCGCGAACTCGCCGACCACCAGGCTGACGTTGAGCAGCAGCGCGCCCGACGCGGTCAGCCAGAAGCTGACATTGTTGAGCGTGGGGAAGGCGACATCGCGGATGCCGAGCTGGAGCGGCACGGCGAAGTTCATCAGCCCGACCATGAACGGCATCGCCACGAAGAAGATCATGATGACGCCGTGCGCGGAGAACACCTGGTCGTAATGGTCGGGCGGCAGGAAGCCGCCGCTGTTGAGCGCCGTCGCCTGCTGCGCGCGCATCAGGATCGCGTCGGAAAAGCCGCGGACGAGCATCACCAGCGCGAACAGGCAATACATCACGCCGATCCGCTTGTGGTCGACCGAGGTGATCCATTCGCGCCACAGATAGGGCCAGTGCCCGGCGCGCCACACCCAGACGAGCACGGCGGCGATCAGCGTCCCGAACACCCCCGCCGCGACGAGCGGAATGGGCTCGCTGAACGGAATCGCATCCCAACCGAGCTTGCCCAGCATCTACTCCACCCGTCCCGAATGCTTGAGCGTCTGGTGCGTGCCCGTGCCCGACTGGCGAACCACCGCGTCGTAGAGGCCGGGAGCCACCGCACCGAAGGTCGCCGGGCGCATCGTCGCCTCCTGGGCCGCCAGGCGCGAATAGAGCGCGCCGTCGAGCCGGGCGGGCGCCTGACGCGAGCCGGCGACCCACCGCGCAAAGGCGGCCGGCGGCACCGCGTCGACCGCGAAGGTCATGTCGGCGAAGCCGGCGCCGCTGTAATGCGCCGACAGCCCGCGATAGCGGCCGATCCGATCCGCCTGGAGATTGAGGCCCGCGTCCATCCCGCTCATCGCATAGATCTGGCTGCCCAGCCGCGGCACGAAGAAGCTGTTCATCACCGTCGCCGACGTGATGCGCAGCGCGACCGGCCGGCCGGCCGGGATGACGAGATGATTGATCGTCGCCACGCCCTGATCGGGGTAGATGAACAGCCATTTCCAATCGAGCGCCACCACCTGCACCCGCACCGGCGGCTGGCGGGAGGGCAGCGGACGACCGGGATCGAGCTGGTGGCTGCCGACCCAGCCGATCCCGGCGAGGAAGATCACCGCGAGCAGCGGGATCGACCAGACCAGCAGCTCCAGCTCGCCCGAATAGCTCCAGTCCGGCCGATAGCGCGCGCGCGTGTTGCCGGCGCGGAACCACCAGGCGAAGACGATCGTGAGCACGATGACCGGCACGATGATCGCCAGCATGATCGCGAGCGCGTTGAGCAGGATGGTACGGTCACCCGCCGCGACGGGACCGGCCGGATTGAGCACGCCCGGCTCGCATCCGGCGAGGAGAAGCGGCAGCAGCAGGGTGAAGGCGCGGCGCACCGGATGTGCCTAGACCTTGTCGGGTGCTGCCGCCACCACACAAGTCATCGTTCCGGGCTTCTTGTGCACCGGCGCGGATGCGGCTCGACGCCTCGCCCGCGCCGGCCGCATGCCCGGTCTGCGCCGCGGGTGACGGCGTGCTAATGACGCTTGATGAAACCGCTCCGTTCCGTCCTGTTCATGCCCGCGTCAAACGCCCGTGCGGTCGAGAAGGCGCGCACGCTGGCGTGCGACGCCGTCGTCCTGGACCTGGAGGACGCGGTCGCGCCGGCGGCCAAGGACGATGCGCGGGGGCGCGCGGTGGCGGCGGTGCAGGAAGGCGGCTTCGGCCAGCGGATGGTGGCGGTGCGCGTCAACGGGCTCGACACGGCATGGGCCGCGGCCGACTTTGCGTCGTTGGCGGGGACACCGGTGGACGCAGTGGTGCTGCCCAAGGTGGTTGCGGCGACCGACCTCGAGCGGGCGCGGGCGGCGATCGGCGACGGGCCGGCGCTGTGGGCAATGATCGAAACGGCGGCGGGCGTGCTGGGGCTGCCGGCGATCGTCGCGGCGGCGGGCGCGACGCGGCTCGGCGCGCTGATCGCGGGCACCAACGACCTCGCGCGTGACCTGCGTTGCCGACCCGACGATGAGCGGACGCCGCTGATCCCCGCCCTGGCGCAGATCGTGGTGGCCGCGCGTGCCGGCGGGTTGATGGCGCTCGACGGCGTGCTCAACGCATTGGACGATGCGGATCGGCTGGATCGGGAATGCCGGCAGGGCGCGATGCTGGGCTTCGACGGCAAGACGCTGATCCATCCCGCGCAGATCGACGCCGCCAACCGGGCGTTCGGGCCGGACCAGGCCGCGATCGCGCGGGCGCGGCGGATCGTGGCCGGCTTCGCGTCGGACGAGGCTGCGGATCAGGGTGCGATCCGGTTGGACGGTGAGATGGTGGAGAGGCTGCACCTCGCCGCGGCGGAGCAGGTGTTGCGAATGACGAGCAAACCCTCTCCCTGAAGGGGAGAGGGTGGCTGAGCCGAAGGCGAAGTCGGGTGAGGGAACGATGTGAAGTTCCAGACCCGCCCGTCAGGCCCTCACCCTGGCCGCCGCGCGGCCTGTCCCTCGCCCCTGCAGGGAGAGGGGTGAAGCCTACATCGATGCCAGTTCGCCGATGTGGTGCTTCACCAAACAAACCCTCTCCCTGAAGGGGAGAGGGTGGCTGAGCCGAAGGCGAAGTCGGGTGAGGGGACGACGCGCAACTCGGGCCTGCACGTCGGGCCCTCTCCCTGCCGCCTACGAGGGCTGCCCCTCTTCCCTGCAGGGAGAGGGGTAAGACTCACATGCTGGCCAGTTCGCCGATGTGGTGCTTCACCACCGGCACGATCTTGGCCGCCGCTGCCTTGAGCGGCGCGACCGACCCGGTATCTGCGTAGCCCTGCTGCAGTTGCAGCGCCATCTGGTGCGACGCCTTCTGCTGGTGGATGTAGAGCGCGTCGCGCGCCGTGCCGGTCTTCGCCTTGAGCGCGGCGATGTTCTTCGTGCCCGTCGCGTCGAGATGCGGCGGACCGGCGATCACCTTGCCCGCCTTGGCCGCCGCCTTCACGTCGGCGGTGGACTTGGTGTGATCCTGGATCATTCCCTCGGCGAAGCTGTGCAGCTTGGCGTTCTTGGTGGTCGCGAGCACCAGCCGGCTGGACTGGATCTCATACTGGTCGCTGGCGCCGGCCTTGGCGACATATTGCGCGCCGGTCATCGCGGCGGCGGAGGCCAGGCCGGGCATCGCCAGCAGGGCGGCGCCGATCAAAAGCTTCTTCATCGTCTTCTCTCCTTCAGGAATTGGCGCTGCCCGGCTCGGCCATGTTGCGATGCTGCTGGGCGAGCACCTCGTTGGGCGTGATGTTGGCCACCGCCGACTGCAGCTTGTTCTTCCAGCCCGAGACGACGTGCTTGTGGCCGGCCATCAGCGCGTCCCAGCCGTCCTTGGCGACATCGGCCGGGTCCGACTTGCTGTCCGACACGCCGACCGACGTGTCCATCATGTCGCCGCGCTTGAAGAACTCGGTTTCGACCGGGCCGGGCATCAGATTGGTGATGGTGACGCCGTCCGCATCCTTCAGCTCGTTCTGGATGGCGGCGACGAAGCTGTCCACGAACGCCTTGGAGCCGTTATACACCGCCTGGAACGAGCCGGGGATGTAGCCAGCGATCGAGCCGGTCACGAGCACCTTGCCGTCGTTGCGCGCGACCATCGCCGGCAGCACCTTCTGGAGCAGATAGGTCGTGCCGGTGATGTTGGTGTCGATCACGTGCCGCCACTCGGCCGGGTCCTGGTCCAGGAAGGCGCGGCCCAGACCGTGCCCGGCATTGGCGCAGAGCAGGTCGACCTGACGGCCGCCGGCCGCACTCAGCAGCCGGTCGACGCCCTCGAACGAGGACAGGTCGACGTCGAGCGTCTCGACGTGACCGCCCTGGGTCAGGCCGGCGGCGGCATCGACGAAGGGCGTGTCGGCGGCGACGAGCAGGTCGTAGCCGTCGGCCTGCGCGAGCTTGGCGAGCTCCAGCCCGATGCCGCTCGACGCGCCGGTGACGATCGCGAACTTGTTGGCCATCGTATATTCTCCTCTAGGCTGCCGCGGCCAGGCCGGGCTTGAGAACGACCTTGGTGTATTCGTTCTGGTGGTCTTTGAACATCTTGTAGCCGTTCGGCGCCTCGTCGAGCGGCAGACGGTGCGAGATCAGGAACTCGGTGTCGATCTTGCCCTCGACGATCGCGTTGAGCAGCGCGGGCATGTAGTGCTGGACATGGGTCTGGCCCGTCTTGAGCGTCAGCCCCTTCTCCATGAACGCGCCGAGCGGGAACTTGTCGACGAAGCCGCCATAGACCGCCGGCATCGAGACGCGCCCGCCTTTCCGGCAGGCAAGGATCGCCTGGCGGATCGAGTGCGGCCGGTCGGTGCCGAGGAAGGTCGACGCCTTGATCTGGTCGATGATGTTGTCGACGAACATGCCGTGCGCCTCCAGCCCGACCGCGTCGATCACCGCATCCGGGCCGATGCCGCCGGTCATCTCCATCAGCGCGTCGTAGGTGGCGGTCTCCTCGAAGTTGATCGTCTCGGCGCCGAACCGCTTGGCGAGCTCCAGCCGGTGCGGGAAATGGTCGATCGCGATCACGCGCGCAGCGCCCATCAGGAAGGCGGACTGAACCGCGAACAGGCCGACCGGGCCGCAGCCCCACACCGCCACCGTGTCGCCGGGCTCGATCTGCGCATATTCCGCCGCCTGCCAGCCGGTCGGCAGGATGTCGGACAGGAACAGCACCTTGTCGTCCTCGATGCCGTCCGGGATGACGATCGGGCCGACGTCGCTGAACGGCACGCGGACATATTCCGCCTGCCCGCCCGAATAGCCGCCGGTCATGTGGCTATAGCCGAACAGCCCCGACATCGGCTGGCCGTACAGCTCCTGGGCGATATCCTGATTGTCCGCGGGCAGGCCGTTGTCGCAGGCCGAGTATTGATGCTTGGTGCAGTGATAGCAGGAGCCGCAGGCGATGGTGAACGGCACCACCACGCGCTGGCCCTTCCGCAGCGTCGATTTCGGACCGATCTCGACCACCTCGCCCATGAACTCGTGGCCCAGGATGTCGCCGGCCTGCATGGTCGGGATGTAGCCGTCATAGAGGTGCAGGTCCGAGCCGCAGATCGCGGTGGACGTCACCTTGATGATGCAGTCGCGCGGATTGACGATCTCCGGATCGGAGACGGTGTCGATCCGGACGTCGTGCTTGCCGTGCCAGGCGAGGGCCTTCATTCGTGCGTCCTTCCTTGGGCGTCGAGCTCGGGGTTGCGCGCCGCGGTGGCGACCTCGCCCGTTTCCAGCAGCTGCTTGAGCCGCCGCAGGTTGCGCCGCGCCTGGATGGCGGGATCGCGCTGGAACAGCTTGGCGACCAGCTTGCCGATCGTCCCGCCCGGCGGGTCATAGGTGAGCGTCAGCGTCACGACGGTGCCGCGTCCCGGCGTATCGGCGAAGGTCGCGCGACCGGCATTGGCGTAGCTGGTGTCGAGGCTGCGCCACGCGAGCACCCGCTCCGGCTCGTCCTCGGTGATCTCGGCGTCCCATTCGGTGGTCGTGCCGCCGGCCACGTGCGCAACCCAGTGCGCGTGGCGGTCGTCCGTCATGTCGACGCGCTCGACCTCGTCCATGTAGAGCGGCGCGTTGCTCAGGTCGCGATAGAAGGCGTAGACCTCCGCGACGGGCCGGTTGATCGTCACGGCGCGACCGACCGTCTCGCTGCCGACCGCATCGCCGAACAGGGCGCGGGCTTCGGCGGCGGCATCTTTCTTGGACGTGCCGACGGGTGCGTCGTCGGTGCGGGCTTCGGCCATCGGCTGCTCCTGCTGATTGCCCCGCTCAACCGCTCGCCGGCGGTCGCGGTTCCGGCGATGCCCGGCTTTTCCCGGCGAGTTGCCGCAGGTTAGCACGGAACCGGCCGGAGGCCGGACGGTTGGCCCGATGAGCACCGGCAGGAGAGCGAGCGATGGACGAGAAGCGGACGGAAGCGCCGATCAAGCCGACGGCGGAAACCGACAACCCGAACCTGTCGACCGAGCACCAGCGCACCGGCGATGCCCGCCGGCCCAGCGACACGCTCGACAAGGGCCAGCCGCCGGCCGACGAGACGATCCCGCGCAAATCCTCGTTGACCTGACGCGAACCGACCCGCGATCGCCCCGCCCGCCGCCGGCGCGCGACCGTCGCGCGCCGGCCGGACCGCTCAGGACGGCAGCGGCGCATGCGTCGGCAGCGTCTTGCCCGTCTGCCGGTCGAGGCCGATCGCCACCCAGGCGTCGAGCAGCGCCGCGCCCGCGACGAAGGCGAGCGCCCCCCAGGTGGCCTTGTTCCTCGGGCTGTTCCTGGCTGCCGCGGAGGTCGCGACGATATCCATGATGTCGCCCGCGACCCGGTTCCACATGTTGGTCGCCACCGCGGGGGCGACCAGCAGGTTGACGCCGGCCAGCACCTCGCGCGCGCCGAACCCCTTGACCAGCGTCTCGTGGCCCTCGGCGTCGAGCGTCGCGGCGATCTTCCGCGCGCCGAACAGCTCGGCCGCGCCGAGCGCGAGGGAGAAGACGCCGAGGCCGAGGCTGAGCTTCTTGTAATCCATGTCGTCTGGCCTTTTCAGTGGGTTGCGGCGCTGAACGGGCGGGCGCGGACGCCGTTCCGTCAGTTCCCCGACGGCAGCGACGTGCCCGCGTCGACCAGCGTCGGCGAGGGGCCGGCGGCGGGGCGGAGCGCCTCGCGCTCGGCGGCGGTCATCGGCGCGTCGATGTCGGGACGGAACGCGACGGGCGCGCGCTCGCCCGGCGTGGCGTCGGCGGCGAGATCGGGCGCGGCATGGCCGTCGCCGGTCGGCGCGGTCTCGTCGCGCACCTGCGCATGGGACGGCGCGGGGCCGTCGGCGGCGGCCGTGACGAGCGGCTGAGGCGCGGCGTCGTCATCGTCGCCGCGACGCACGACGAAGGCGACCGCCGCGGCGGTGAGCGCGACCGAGCCGGCAACGAACGCGCCGAGGCCGAGGGCGATGTGGCGAAACTTCATGGGTGTGATCCGTCGTAAGGAGGTGTCCGGGCCAACGGGCGGGCTGCACGAGCGTTCCAACCGCCCGCCCGCGCTTCCGGTCGCGCGGCGGGGTGACGCACGCGGCCGCGGGAGCTACCTGCGCCGGATGAGCGATCTGACCCTGGTCACGGGCGTGTCCGGCTTCCTCGGCTCGGCGGTCGCCCGCGCGCTCGCGGCGACCGGCGAGCGGGTGCGCGGGATCGCGCGCGGATCGAGCGACCGCGCGCATCTCGATCGCTTTCCCGGCGAGCTGGTCGAAGGCGACCTGTGCGATCCCGCCGCGGTGGCGCGCGCGATGAGCGGCGTGACGCGGCTCTACCACGTCGCCGCCGACTACCGGCTGTGGGCGCGCGATCCCGACGAGATCGTCCGCAACAATCGCGTGACCACGCAGGTGGTGATGACGGCCGCGCTCGACGCCGGCGTGGGGCGGATCGTGTATACCAGCAGCGTGGCGACGCTGCTGCCCGACCCGACCGGACCTGCCGACGAGACGCGCGCCGCGACGCCGGCCACGGTGGTCGGCGCCTACAAGCGCTCCAAGGTCGACGCCGAGCGGCTGGTCGAGGCGATGATCGCCGCGCGCGCGCTGCCGGCGGTGATCGTGAATCCCTCGACCCCGATCGGCCCGGGCGATGTCCGTCCGACGCCGACCGGGCGGATCATCGTCGAGGCGGCGAACGGGCGGATGCCGGCCTTCGTCAATTCGGGGCTGAACCTCGTTCATGTCGACGATGTCGCGGCGGGGCACCTCCGGGCGATGGCGGCGGGCCGGATCGGCGAGCGCTACATCCTGGGCGGCGCCGACGTGACGCTGGCCGAGCTGCTCGCGGCGATCGCCGGGCTGGTCGGGCGGCGGCCGCCGCGCGTGCGGCTGCCGCGCGCGCCGCTGTTCCCGCTCGCCTGGGCCAACGAAGTGCGCGCGCGCATCACGGGCGTCGAGCCGTTCCTGACACTCGACGGGCTGCGCATGGCGAAGCACGCGATGTTCTACAGCTCGGGCAAGGCGCGCGCGGAGCTCGGCTATCGCGCGCGGCCGTGGCGCGAGGCGGTGGCGGACGCGGTCGGCTGGTTCCGGTCGACGGGGGCGATCCGATGATCGGGCTCGCCGCACTGGTGCTGGCGATCTGGATCGGGCTGGCCGCGACCGGCTTCTGGCGCACCGACCAGCGCGACACCCGCGCCGCCGCCGTCGCGCCGGCGGTGTGGCCCGAGGTGGTGGCCGTGGTGCCGGGGCGCGACGAGGCGGACGTGATCGCGCGCGCGCTCGGCAGCCTCGCCGCGCAGGATTATCCCGGCCCGTTCCGCATCATCCTGGTCGACGACGACAGCAGCGACGGCACGGGCGCGATCGCCCGCGCGCTCGGCAGCACGCGGATCACGGTGCTGACCGGGCGCCCGCTGCCGGCGGGCTGGACCGGCAAGCTCTGGGCCCTGTCGCAGGGGATCGCCGCCGCCGACGCGCCGCGCTGGCTGTGGCTGACCGATGCCGACATCGAGCACGCGCCCGACACGCTGCGGACGCTGGTCGGGATCGGCGAGGCCGGCGACCGGCGGCTGGCGAGCTTCATGGCGCGGCTGCATTGCGCGACGCCGGCCGAGCGGGCGCTGATCCCCGCCTTCGTCTGGTTCTTCCAGCTCCTCTATCCGTTCGCCAGGGTGAACCGGCCCGGCCGCACCGCCGCCGCGGCCGGCGGCTGCGTGCTGGTGCGGCGTGACGCGCTCGCGGCGGCGGGCGGCATCGCGGCGATCCGGGGCGCGCTGATCGACGATTGCGCACTCGGCGCGCTCCTGAAGCGGCAGGGGCCGATCTGGCTGGGGCTGACCGACCGCTCGCGGAGTATCCGTCCCTACCGCACCGCCGGCGCGATCGGCGCGATGATCGCGCGCTCGGCCTATGCGCAGCTCGGCTATGCGCCGTGGCGGCTGGCCGGGGCGGTGGCGGGGCTGGCGCTGGTCTATCTCGCCGCGCCCGTGCTGGCGGTGTCCGCGGGCGGCTGGGCGCGCGGGCTGGGGCTCGGCGCATGGCTGCTGATGGCGGCGCTGTTCCAGCCGATGCTGCTGTTCTATCGCCGGTCGCCGCTATGGGGGCTGGCGGTGCCGGGCATCGCCGCCTTCTATGCCGGTTGCACGCTGCTGTCGGGCTGGCGGCACCACCAGGGTCGCGGCGGGATGTGGAAGGGGCGCGCGCAGGCGATGCCTGAACCGGGCCGCGCGCGATGAGCGACCTCAGCTCGGGCAAGGGCCATCGCGACGAGAACTTCCCCGTTGCCTCCGTCCTGCTCGCGCCCGCGCATCGCGCGCCGATCCTCGCCTTCTACCGCTTCGCGCGCGCGGCGGACGACATCGCCGACCACCCGACCGCGCCGGCCGCCGAGAAGCTGACCCGGCTGACCGCCATGCGCGCCGGGCTCGACGGCGGCGGGGCGCCCGAGGCGATGGCGCTCGCCCGGGTGCAGGCGGAGCGCGGGATCGACGCCGCGCACGCGCACGAGCTGCTCGACGCCTTCGTGCAGGACGTGACGGTACGCCGCTATGCAGATTGGGCGGGGCTGATCGGCTATTGCCGACTGTCGGCGATGCCGGTCGGCCGCTTCGTGCTCGATGTCCATGGCGAGGATCGCGCGATCTGGCCGCTGTCGGACGCGCTCTGCGCCGCCCTGCAGATCGTCAACCACCTCCAGGACTGCGGCAAGGACTATCGCGCGCTCGACCGCGTCTACCTCCCCGCCGACCTGCTCGCGCACCACGGCGCGGCGGTGGACGACCTTGCCGCCGCCACCGCCGCGCCGGGGCTGCGCGCGGCGATCGCCGAGGCCGCGGCGCGGACGCAGGCGCTGCTGGCGACCAGCGCGCCGTTCGCGCGCGCGATCCGCTCGCACCGGCTGGCGGCCGAGGTGGCGGTGATCCAGCGGCTGGCCGCCGATCTGGCGCGCCGCCTTTCGGCCCACGATCCCTTGAGCGCGCGCGTCCATCACCGTAAGGCGGAAGCGGCCGTGATCGCCGCGCGGGCGGTCGCCGGCCTGCTCCTCGCAAAGGCATTGCCGTGAACCCCGACCTGACGCCCGCGGCGCTGCGCCGGCAGGTCTCCGGCAGCTCCTTCTATGCCGGGATGCGGGTGCTGCCACGGGCCGAGCGCGAGGCGATGTACGCGATCTATGCCTTCTGCCGCGCGGTGGACGACATCGCCGACGATCATGGCGGCGATCGCGCGGCGCGCGCGCGGGACCTCGCCGTCTGGCGGCGCGGCATCGACGCGCTCTATGACAGCGGCGCTATCGGGGATGGCGGCGACCCCGGGCCGGCCGGGTTCCTCGCCCCGCATGTCCACCGCTTCGGGCTCGCGCGCGCGGACCTGCAGGCGGTGATCGACGGGATGGCGATGGATGTCGAGCGCGACATCCGCTGGCCGCCCGCCGCCGAGCTGGACCTGTATTGCGACCGCGTGGCAAGCGCCGTCGGGCGGCTGTCGGTGCGCGTATTCGGCATGGAGCGCGACGTCGGCGAGCTGCTCGCCTGCCATCTCGGCCGGGCGCTGCAGCTCACCAACATCCTGCGCGACATCGACGAGGACGCCGCGATCGGCCGCGTCTACCTGCCGCGCGAGGCGATCGAGGCGGCGGCCATCCCGATCACCACGCCCGCCGCCGTGGTCGGCGATGCCCGGATCGACACGGTCGCGCGCCAGGTCGCGGCGCAGGCCGACCGCCACTTCGCGCAGGCCCATGCGATCCTCGCCGCCCGGCCGCGCGGGCGGCTGCTCGCGCCGCGGCTGATGGAGGCGGTATACGCCAAGGTGCTCGGGCGCATGAAGGCGATCGGCTGGGCGCCGCCGCGCGGCCGCGTGCGCGTGTCCAAGCCTGCGCTGCTGTGGACGGTGCTGCGGCTGAGCCTCTCGCGCCCGTGACCGCGCCCGCTTTCGGCCGCGCGACGGTGGTGGGCGCGGGCCTGGCCGGGCTGTCGGCGGCGGTGCGGCTGCGCGAGACGGGCGTGGCGGTAACGGTCGCGGACGGCGCGGCGCAGGCGGGCGGGCGCTGCCGGTCCTATCACGACCCGCAGCTCGGGCTGGTGATCGACAACGGCAACCACCTGGTCCTGTCGGGCAACGCGGCGGTGGCGCGGTTCCGCCGGACGGTGGGCGCGCCGGCCGATACGCTGACCGGGCCGGACGAAGCGGCGTTCGCCTTTGCGGACCTCGCGAGCGGGGCGCGCTGGACGGTGCGGCCCAATGCCGGGCCGATCCCCTGGTGGCTGCTCGCGCCAAGCCGCCGCGCGCCGGGCAGCCGCGCGCGCGACTATCTGGCGCTGGCACGGCTGGCGCGCGCGCGCCCGGACGAGACGATCGGCGACCGGCTCGCGCCCGCCGGCCCCGCCTGGGAGCGGCTGCTGCATCCGGTGCTGCTCGCCGCGCTCAACACGGATCCGGCGGCGAGCAGCGCGCGGCTCGCCTGGGCGGTGCTGCGCGAGACGGTCGCCAGGGGCGGGCGGGCGATGCGGCCGCTGGTCGCGCAGCCGACGCTTGCCGCGGCGTTCGTCGCGCCGGCGGTCGCGTGGCTGGCGGGACGCGGCGCGCCGGTCGCGCTCGGGCGGCGGTTGCGGTCGCTCGGCTTCGCGGGCGATCGGGTGACGGCGCTGCACTGGGCGGACGGGGCGCAACCGGTCGCGGCCGACGAGGCGGTGGTGCTGGCGACACCCGCGCCGGTCGCGGCGTCGCTGGTGCCGGACCTTGCGGCGCCGACCGCGTTCCGCGCCATCGTCAACGCGCATTTCGCCGTCCCGCCCCCGCCGGGCGCGCCGCCGCTGCTGGGGCTGGTGAACGCGACCGCCGAATGGCTGTTCGCCTTTCCCGATCGCGTCTCGGTGACGGTCAGCGCCGCCGATCGGCTGCTCGACACCGATCGCGAGGCGCTGGCGCGGACGTTCTGGGCAGAGATATGCCGCGCCTATGGCCGGGATGCGCCGATGCCGGCATGGCAGATCGTCAAGGAGAAGCGCGCGACCTTCGCCGCGACGCCCGAGCAGGACGCGCATCGCCCCGCCGCCGCGACCCGCTGGCGCAACCTGTTCCTCGCCGGCGACTGGACCCGGACCGGGCTGCCCGCCACGATCGAGGGCGCGCTGCGCTCGGGCGAGACCGCGGCGCGGCTGGTCGCAAACTGATCCTCCCCGTCCCGGGGAGGATTTGCTAGGCCTTGCCCGATGCCGCCTTACTCTCCCGACCAAGCGCACGCCGCGAACGCGCTCGACGCGACCATCGACCGCGCCGCCGCCGCGCTCGCCGCCGCGCAGCGACCCGACGGCCATTGGGTCTTCGAGCTGGAGGCGGACGCCACCATCCCCGCCGAATACATCCTGCTCCGCCATTATCTGAGCGAACCCGATGATCTCCCGCTGGAGGCGCGGATCGGGCGCTATCTGCGCCGCCTGCAATCGCCCGCGCATCACGGCTGGTCGCTGTTCCACGACGGCGGGTTCGATCTCAGCGCGACGGTGAAGGCCTATTACGCGCTCAAGATGATCGGCGATGATCCGGCCGCGCCGCACATGGCGCGCGCGCGCGCGGCGGTGCTGGCGGCGGGCGGGGCGGCGGCGGCCAACGTCTTCACCCGCATCCAGCTGGCGCTCTACGCCGCCGGGCCGTGGTCGGCGGTGCCGACGATGCCGCCCGAGCTGATCTTCGCGCCCCGCTGGTTCCCGTTCAGCCTGTCGCGGACGAGCTACTGGTCGCGCACCGTCGTCGTGCCGCTGCTGGTGCTGGCGACGCTGCGGCCGGTCGCGCGCAATCCGCGCGGGGTGCGCGTGGACGAGCTCTACACGGGCAGCCGCGTCCGCGCGACGACCAGGGCGGCGGACACCCGCGCGCTGTGGCGCACCGGCTTCGGGCTGCTCGACCGCGCGCTGAAGGCGGGCGACGGCTGGTGGCCCAGGCGCCGGCGCGCCGCGGCGATCGCGGCGTGCCGGGACTGGGTGCTGGCGCGGCTGAACGGGCTCGACGGGCTCGGCGCGATCTACCCCGCCATGGCGAACAGCGTGATGATGCTCGACGCGCTCGGCTTCCCGCCCGAGCACCCGGCCCGCGCCGCCGCGCGCGAGTCGGTGGAGCGGCTGCTCGTCCACCGCGCGGACGAGACCTATTGCCAGCCCTGCGTCTCGCCGGTGTGGGACACCGCCTTGGCGGCGCACGCGATGCTGGAGGCGGGCGAGGAGCAAGCCGCCGACGCCGCGCTCGACTGGCTCCGCCCGCGCCAGGTGCTCGACGTGGAGGGCGACTGGGCCGGGCAGAAGCCGGACGTGCGGCCGGGCGGCTGGGCCTTCCAGTACCGCAACGACCATTATCCCGATCTGGACGACACCGCCGTCGTGGTGATGGCGATGGACCGCGCGAAGGACCGGCGCGGCGCGGCGGACGGCGGGGCGATCGCGCGCGGCGTCGAATGGACGGTCGGCCTCCAGTCGAGGAACGGCGGCTGGGGGGCGTTCGACGCCGACAACGATCACCATTATCTCAACAACCTGCCCTTCGCCGATCACGGCGCGCTGCTCGATCCGCCCACCGCCGACGTGTCGGCGCGCGTCGTGTCGATGCTCGCGCAGCTCGGCGAGCGGGACGGGCCGCGCATGGCCGCCGCCCTGGCCTATCTGGCCCAGGAGCAGGAGGCGGACGGCAGCTGGTTCGGCCGCTGGGGCGTCAACCATGTCTACGGCACCTGGTCGGTGCTGTGCGCGCTCAACGCCGCCGGGCTGACGGGCGCGGACCCGATGGTGGCCAAGGCGGTCGCCTGGCTGCGCGCCATCCAGAACCCGGACGGCGGCTGGGGCGAGAGCTGCGACAGCTACGACCTCGGCCGCACGGGCCACGCGCCCGCCCCCGCCACCGCCTCGCAGACCGCCTGGGCGCTGCTCGGGCTGATGGCGGCGGGCGAGGCCGGGTCGGAGGCGGTGGCGCGCGGGATCGACTGGCTGGTCCGCCATCAGGCCGCGGACGGGCTGTGGGGCCAGGAGCATCATACCGGCGGCGGCTTCCCGCGCGTCTTCTATCTCCGCTATCACGGCTACCCGAAATACTTCCCGCTCTGGGCCCTCGCCCGCTGGCGCAACCTCCAGCGCGGCAACGAGGGGCGCGTGGCGTGGGGGATGTGAACCCCGCGGCCGGCCACGTCATCGTCGCCACCGGCTTCAACCGCGAGGTCGCCTGCCTGCGCGGGATCGCCGGCGTCGTCCCGATCGCCGGCGGCGGCGATCCGGCGCGGCTGCGCCATCGCATCGAGGCGGCGCTGGCGGCGGGCGCGCGCGGGATCGCCAGCTTCGGCATGGCCGGCGCGCTGGTCGACGGGCTGGCGATCGGCGACTGGGTGGTGGCGGACCGGCTGACCGGCGCGGTCGAGCTGGACTGCGACCCCGCCTGGGCCGCCGCGCTCGCCGCCGCGCTGCCGGGCGTGCGCGTGGGCGGCGTCTACGCCGACGGCCGCATGATCGACACGGTCGCCGAGAAGCTGCGGCTGGGCAGGCACCACGGCGCGCTGGCGGTGGACATGGAAAGCCAGGTCGCCGGCGATGTGGCCGCCGAGCATGGCCTGCCGTTCGCGATCGTGCGCTGCGTCTCGGACGGCGCGCGCCACCTGCTGCCGCACGCGATCACCGTCTCGATGCGGCCCGACGGCGGGGTGAACGCGGCGGCGATGCTCGCTTCGCTGGCGCGAACGCCGGGGCAGGCGGCCGACGTGGCCCGCACCACCGCCGGGTTCGTGAAGGCGATGCGCGAGCTGAAGCGCGGCGCGATCGCGATCGGCCCGGGGATGGCGTTGCCCGCCTGACGCCACGCCTGGGAGAGGCGCCGCGCCTGGAGCGGCTTGCGATCGGGCCGGGGCGCCGGGGCCATGCCAGTGGCGGAGCCGGTCGCGGCGGTCGCCCCCTTCGTCATCCTCGCGCAGGCGGGGATCGAGGCCAGATCTGGGCGGACGGCAATGGTGGGTTCGAACCGAGTGGATCAGCCTGGACTCCCGCCCTCGCGGGAATGACGGAAAGCGAGCGGTCGGGCGAGCCAGGCTGGTCACCCCCGGCGCTGGTCCTTGCGCTTGCGGGCCGCCGCCGCCCGCTGCTGCTCCATCTCCTCGATCCGCCAGCCGCCGAACAGCGCCCTGCCCGGATCATGCGGCACCTTGGGCGGCGCGCGTCCCGCCGTCACCTGCGCCAGGTCCGGCAGCGTGATCCGCTCCGCCTCGGGCGGCGCCGCCGTCGCGCGCGCCGCCTCGGCCACGCGGAACGCCTCGCGGTCGCGTTCGAGGCGCAGCTCGTGCATCACCGCCAGGCGATAGGACTGCGCCTCGCGCGATTCGCCCCGCCGGCGCTTGAGATGCGCCGGCTCGGCCAGCAGCCGCGCCTCCTTCTGGTGCAGGTACATCAGCTGCAGCATCTGGCTGACGGTCATCGGCGGCGGCTCGGGCGCCTCGTTGTGCCGCCAGGCATCGTGCCCGTGGCTCTCCGGGTCGGCGGCGGCCAGGCAGCGCAGCTCGAGCTGCGCATAGCCCTCCGCCAGCGCCAGCCGCCATTCGCGCGCAAAGGCGGGATCGGCGTGGCGGCGGCGATAGAAGGCGTATTTCGGCGCGCCCGCCGCCGCCGCCGCCAGCCCGACATTGGCGGTGACGGAGAGCGCCAGCAGGAACGCCTGCTCGCCATGCCGCGTCAGCCGGTTGGGATGGGCCGCGCGCTGCTGCAGCAGGCCGCCGCGGCCGCGCGCGATGATCGGCTCGCCGCCCGCGGTGCGGCGGACGCCCGCCGGCGCGTCCTCCCACGCGCCCGGCCGGCGCCCGTTCAGCTTCGCCTGGAGCCACGCCGCCGCCACGACCGCCGCCGCGCGCCACTCGGCCGCGAAGGCGGGTGCGCGCGCGCGGCGGCGGCGCATGGTGGTGGGATCGCGCCCGATCGCGGCGGCGGCGGCATCGACGTTGCCGGATTTGCGCAACGCCCGCAGGAACGCGGCGTTCTCGAGCGCGATGGTGCGGGGGTCTGGGCGCGGCATGGCGCTGAGCCACTTCTGCGCAGTTTTCCTACATTGCAAGGGCGATGTGGGGTAGGGATGTGGTGGCGACAGGCGGGACGGCTTCTAGCCACCGAGGCACAATTTGGGCGATTATGTAGCTTGCAAACGCGAGAAAGATTAGTCGATCCGCGTCAAGTCAATGGCGTTGGACACGTCTCGGTCGTGCGAGTTCCTATTTGGTGGCTTTGATCCACCACCTCGGATCATGGCCCACAGCGCAAAGGCAATGAGGGCGATCCCTCCGATCAGCGCCACCCAGCTCACTCCGGCTTCTCCGGCTCCGGCGCGGGCTTCTGCTGCGCCACCTTCTTCAGCCGTTCATCCCAGCGAGCTTCGTTCTCGTCCGCTTCTAGGTCGCGGGCTAGGGCCTTGAACTTGTCGAGTTGCGACGCTTCGTCAGCCATGATCCGCTCCTACGGTCAATGCGAGTACCACCAGATCGCGGCCGCGAGGATGGCGACCGGCCCGGCGGTCACGAGGACAGTGCCGACGATCCACGCTGCGATACGGCCGAACCGCTCGTCAGCGTAGCCGATGACGACCTCTGCGACGCCAGAGAAGAACGTATCGTCCATCATCGCAACCCGGTGACACCCGTCTCTAGCTGGCGGGCGGCCTCCTTGAACTTGTCGAGCTGGGTGGGTTCGGTGCTTGGTTCGTCTGTCATGCAGCTAGCTCCGGCTTCTTCTGTTTTCGCGGCAGTTCCAGCACTATATCGGCGTGCTCGCGAAGCTCCTTCCGTCCTCCGCGTCCATACGGTTCGAGGATCACTTTCAGCCCCTCTCGCCGAACGTACTTGAACGCCGGTACAAAATCCGAATCACCTGTTACGACCACCACTGCGCGCACCATGTTGCGAAGCGCTAGACGCGCCATGTCCATGCCGATCCGCATGTCCACGCCTTTCTGGCCCATATCGAGGTCAAAATCGTCGTCGGTCAAAGGACGTGGAGCCGTGACCAGCTCTTTCGCAACGCGCGGTTTAAGCCGCCAGGCATGGGGAGTGAGGTCAACCCTGCCCATGCGAAGGGCCATATTTGGCTTGAGTACAAGCTGGTCAAAGAGCGATTGAGCGTGACGAAACCGTTCGGTTTCGCCCAAGCTGAACGGCTCGCCGCTCACTGGCCGTCGCACCTTGGCAGCGGAAGGATGGGCATCATAATAGTATATACGGAGCAGCTCGTAACCTTCCAGCTCCGGCAAGGCTCGCAGCCGATCGCACTCCTCGACGATATCGTCGGCCACGACCGCCCGTCCAAGCCGGGTTCGGAGCACCTTCGTGAGGTAGCCTCCGTCCAGAAGGATGGCATACATCGATTTGAGCACGTTTGGCCCTTTCGCAGCCTAGCGGATTTAGCGGATTTAGCGGATTTAGCGCTTGAACCCCGCGACCGTGGAATCTAACTAGCCGTTAAGGTGATAACGTTATCGCCTTGACATAGACGAGCGAGCCGGCTCATTCCGAATGCCCTAGGGCGCGTTCTATAACGCTAGGAGTGGGTCGGCTCCAATCGTCAGAGGTCATCCTCACCAACATCTGTGCCCCCCAAATCATTGATTTGCAGCTTGTATTCGCTCGCGGAAGTGTCGGCTGTACTTGCGTCAACGGTCGGCACCTTGGGGGTGGCTTTGAAATTGCGGCCAGGATACCACTCCTTCAATCCCCAAGTACCGCGGCTGACTTTCACCACGTCACCAACTTGAATGAAACGCCGGGAGAGCACGGAGCCCACGACATTGGCTGGTTCCGCAGACGTCAGAACTAAGCCACCAGCTTTCAGTTCGGATGCAATCTCCGCGTTGCCCATGGTCCGCTTGCGCATCGCAAGTAGCTTCTTTGCTCCGTCGGGGATGGACATACTGAGAAACATGCCCGCCGTATTAACAGCAGCAGGTTCTGCAGGAGCGGCTTGCATACCCGGGGAGCCTCCAGCGCGCAGGCTCGTAAGTAGGGCTATAGTCTGATCTATCTGATTGCGCTTTGCGCGAAGGTCCGCCAGCACCGCATCATACGGATCGAAAGCGGGGTTCTCGCCTGCCATGTTGACAGCTCCCTTGCGATGGACGTAATGGGAGCCGCCCCCGCGGCGCGAAGCAACGGGGGCGGCGGTGACGCCGACCTGGGTACGACATCAGGGGCTTTTGGCCCCCTCGACTCAGGGCCTTATCGTCATCTTCTTCGCAACCTCCACTGGTCTTGGCCTCACACCGGCTAGTTGGACTCAACGCCCGGGCTGAACCCCCGGGCGTTGCTGCATCTGAACCAAGCAATGCTTTCGTGCAATGGGCAAACAAGCGGCGCGCAAAGATTCTTTGCGCGCCTGATTCAGCGCGTGGGTTTCGCACCGATCCGGTGGCGCTTCCCTATCCAGCGCGACGAGCGCCGGCCGATCCTGCCCTTAGGCTTGGGGCTGCTCGTCAGGCCTGCGGTATGTGATCCGCTTGCCGACAATGCCGTCCAGCGCGCGGTCCGCGCGGCCACGATCGTCTACGCCCAGCGCCACGCGGTTGTTATACCGGAACTCGAACTCGGCTAGATTACGGTGCAGGTGCTGCTCGCCGCAATGCTGGTACACGCCCTTCATGCCCCGCTTGAAGATGGAGAACGCGCCCTCGACCGTGTTGGTGTGGATCGTGCGATCCTCCGGATGGACATACTGCTTGATACCGTGGAGCGTCGTGCCGTGCCCGGCGAACTCCTTGCCCAGCTTGGAGTACGTGCGTGCTTCGTCCGTCATCAGCCGCGCCTCGCGAGCGATGTTGGCGCGCACGATCGGATGGACCTCATCGTCCACCTTAACCGGCGCTCAGCCCCCTACGCCGCCCGCTGCACCCGCCGAAACCCGTCCGGGTCCGCCGCCTGGATTCGCGCCAGCTCGCGCTCGACATGGGTCAGGTGCACGTCCTGCGCCGGCCGCGCGCGGGACAGGTCGATGTCGGGCGCCATCGGGCCCTCGGTGCGCACACCCTTGCGGCCGACGCCGAACATCTTGAGCGGGTGGCGGATCGCGTCGGTCGCGGCGGTGCCCTCGAACCCGCAATGGACCATGCAGTCGGCGCATTTCTCATATTTGCCGACGCCGTACTGGTCCCACTCGGTGCCCTCCATCAGCTCCTTGAAGGTCGGGACATAGCCCTCGCCGACGAGGTAGCAGGGCTTCTGCCAGCCGAAGATCGTGCGCAGCGGCATCGACCAGGGGGTGCACTCGTAGGTCTGGTTGCCGGCGAGGAAGTCGAGGAACAGAGGCGAGTTGGTGAAGGTCCACTTCTTGCCGCCGTCGCCGCGGCGGAACACGTCGCGGAAGAAGTTGCGGGTCCGCTCGCGGTTGAGGAAATGCTC
>NZ_CAXUEK010000008.1:0-68212 GCF_964250165.1 uncultured Sphingomonas sp.
GCGTCGGCGGCATCCTGCGCGACGTGTTCACGATGGGCGCGCGGCCGATCGCCAATCTCAACGCGCTACGCTTCGGCCGACCCGATCACCCGAAGATGCGCCACCTGATCGCGGGCGTCGTCCGCGGCATCGGCGGTTACGGCAACTGCGTCGGCGTGCCCACGGTGGGCGGCGAGGTGAACTTCCACCCGGCCTATGACGGCAACATCCTGGTCAACGCGATGACGGTCGGCGTCGCGGATCAGGATCGGATCTTCTATTCGGCGGCGTCCGGCGTCGGCAACCCGATCGTCTATGTCGGCTCCAAGACCGGCCGCGACGGCATCCACGGCGCGACCATGGCGTCGGCCGATTTCGGCGAGGACGCCGACGCCAAGCGACCGACGGTCCAGGTCGGCGATCCTTTCACCGAGAAGCTGCTGATCGAGGCGTGCCTGGAGCTGATGGCCTCCGACGCGATCGTCGCCATCCAGGACATGGGCGCGGCCGGCCTCACCTCCTCCAGCGTCGAGATGGCGTCCAAGGGCGGCGTCGGCATCGAGCTGGTGTTGGACGCCGTGCCGCAGCGCGAGGCGGGGATGACACCCTATGAGATGATGCTGTCGGAAAGCCAGGAGCGGATGCTCATGGTCCTGAAGCCCGGCCGCGAGGCGGAGGCCGAGGCGATCTTCCGCAAGTGGGAACTGGACTTCGCGGTGATCGGGCGAGTGACCGATACGGGCCGCATGGTGCTTCGGCACCAGGGGGACGTCGTCGCGGATATTCCGCTCGGCCCCCTCACCGACGCGGCGCCGCTCTACGATCGCCCGCACGTCCCCACGCCGCCGCCTGCGCCGCTGGCCGACGTGCCGCCCTGTCGCGACATCGCCGCGGACCTGCTCGCGCTGATGGGCTCGCCCGATCTCGCCAGTCGGCGCTGGATCTGGGAGCAGTATGATTCGATGGTCGGCGCCGACACCGTCCAGCGCCCGGGCGGCGACGCCGCGGTGGTGCGCGTCCACGGCACGGCGAAGGCGCTCGCCATGACGACCGACTGTACGCCGCGCTATTGCGCCGCCGATCCGGTCGCGGGCGGCCGACAGGCGGTGGCGGAGGCGTGGCGCAACCTGGTGGCGGTCGGGGCGAAGCCGCTGGCGCTCACCAACTGTCTCAACTTCGCCAATCCCGAGCGGCCGGAGGTGATGGGCCAGCTGGTCGGCTGCCTCGACGGGATGGGCGAGGCGGCGCGCGCGCTGGACTTCCCGGTCGTGTCCGGCAACGTCTCGCTCTACAACGAGTCCAAGGCGACGGGCGGCGGCTCCGCCATCCTGCCCACTCCCGCGATCGGCGGCGTCGGCCTCATCGCCGACTGGGCGAAGAGCATGACGATCGCGTTCAAGGGCACCGGCGATATTGTGCTGGCGGTCGGCACGCGGCGTGGCGAGCTCGGCCAGTCGCTGTGGCTGCGCGAGGTCCACGGCCGCGAGGAAGGCCCGCCCCCGACCGTCGATCTCGACGCGGAACGCGCAGCGGGCGGGTTGATCCGCCAGGCCATCGCGGACGGCCTGCTCTCGGCCGTGCACGACGTATCGGACGGTGGGGTCGCGGTCACCATCGCCGAGATGGCGCTGGCCGGCGGCATCGGCGCGATGATCGACCGCAAGCAGCCGTTCGACTGCGCGCGCAGCTTCTTCGCGGAGGATCAGGGCGTCTACATTGTCACCGCACACGATCACGCGCTGGTGGACTTCCTCGGCGCCGCCCATGCCGCGGGGGTCGAGGTCGAACCCATGGGGCGGACCGGCGGCAAGCGCCTGATCTTCGAGCGCCCGGACCGCGACGACGTGGTGACGCTCGATGCCCTGCGCGCGGCCCATGAGGGCTTTTTCCCGCAGCTGATGGGGGCGGATGCCGCGCTGGCCTGAGCGCCGGGTTCTGCCAAACGCTCGAAAAATGCCTGCGAGTGGTTACGTGCAGCTCAACTCGATGACGAAATATGACAAGTCACAGGCCGGCGCCGCGCCCAACCTGAAAGGCGGGGAGTAGCGGTCGTCATGCCGGCCTCGCGCCGGCATGGCTCGACGGCTCAGCCCACCGCCGCCTTGCGTCCGAATCCGCCACCGCCCATCGGCTTGCGCGCGACCAGCGGATTTGCCTCGCGTTCCAGTAACTGGAGCGTTTCGGTGAATAGTGTCCGCAGGCGGACGATCGGCTCCAGCGCTTCGTCGGGCGTGTCGTGCGTCTCCACGCAGTCGCGCGCGATCGTCTCGATCTGCTCGGCGAGCGCCGCCAGCGGCTCCGCGCCGAACTGGCGCGACTCGCCCTTCAGCGTATGCGCCGGAATCACCATCGCCGCGGCGCTCTTGCCGCGCATCGCCGCCTCGATCGCCGCCACGGATTTGACGCCGTCCTCGCGGAAATAGCCGAGAATGCGGACGAAGCCCGCGCCCAGCTCGCTGCGCGCCTGATGGAACGCGGCCCAATTCACCAGATTACTGCCCTCGAACGACACGTGCCCCTCCGGTCTTTACTGGGCGTGAAGCGTCCGCACCTAGCGGAAGAGCGTAAACGGATAGTTGCTTACCGATCGAACGGGTTGCGCCCGCTCCGCAACGTCAGCCGTACCGGTACCGCCCCGAAACCGAGGTCGCGCCGGAGTGAGTTGACCAGGTAGCGCTCGTAGCTGGCGGGCAATTGGTCGACGCGCGTGCCGAACAGCACGAAGGAGGGCGGCCGCGTCTTCACCTGCGTGACGTAGCGCAGTTTGATGCGCTTGCCGCCGGGCGCGGGCGGCGGGTTCGCCTCCACGGCGCGCTCGAACCAGCGGTTCAGCTCGCCCGTGCCGACCCGCCGCGACCAGGCCTCGCGGATCTCGAACGCGGCCTCAAGCAGCTGGTCCAGGCCCTTGCCCGTCGCCCCCGAGACGGTGAGCAGCGCCACGCCCTTCACCTGCGACAGGCCGTCCTCCAATGCCTTCTTGACCCCATTGAACAGCGCCGACGCGTTCTCGGCCACGTCCCATTTGTTTAGCGCGATCACCAGCGCACGGCCTTCGGCCAGTACGCGGTCGGCGATGCGCAGGTCCTGCGCCTCCAGTCCCAGCGTCGCGTCGAGCAGCAGCACCACTACCTCGGCGAAATCGACCGCGTGAAGCGCATCGGCGACCGACAGCTTCTCCAGCTTGTCCTGCACCTTGGCGCGCTTGCGCATTCCGGCGGTATCGATCAGCCGGACCTGCCGGTCGCGCCACCGCCAGTCGATCGCGATCGAGTCGCGCGTGATGCCCGCTTCGGGGCCGGTGATGAGCCGGTCCTCGCCGATCATGCGGTTGATCAGCGTCGACTTGCCCGCATTGGGCCGTCCGACGATCGCGAGCTTGAGCGGCGCGTCGGGACGGTCGTCGTCCTCCGCCTCCGCCTCCGCTTCGCCGCCGTCGAGATGCGGCAGCAACGCCTCGAACAGATCGGCCATCCCCTCGCCATGTTCCGCGGACAGCAGAACCGGATCGCCGAAGCCGAGCCGCAGCGCCTCCAGCGCGCCCTGGTCGCCCGCGCGCCCTTCCGCCTTGTTGGCGGCCAGCACGATCGGGGTCGTCGAGCCGCGCAGCCACCGCGCGATCTCCTCGTCCAGCGGCGTGACGCCGGCACGCGCGTCGACCAGGAACAGCGCCACGTCCGCGGCCGCGACCGCCGCTTCGGTCTGCCGCCGCATCCGGCCGGGCAGCGATGCTGCGTCCTCGTCCTCGTACCCGGCGGTGTCGATGACGCGGAAATCCAGTCCGAGCAGGTGCGAGTCGCCTTCCCGCCGGTCACGCGTCACGCCGGGGCGGTCGTCGACCAGCGCCAGGCGCTTGCCGACCAGCCGGTTGAACAGGGTCGACTTGCCGACATTGGGCCGGCCGATGATCGCGACGGTAGGACGAGGCATGCGGCGACCCTAGCCGACCCGCGTCGTCCCGTCACTTATAGGCGGTGATCCGGCCCTTCTGGTCCAGCGTATAGATCGTCGCGTTCGCCACGATCGGCGGCAGCGTGAACGGGGTCTTGCCGTCCACCACGGTGCCCAGCTTGCCGTCCGTCGGGCTGACATAGGCGATCTGCCCGCGCGAGTTGGTCAGGATCAGCCGGTTGCCCGCCAGCACCGGACCGTACCACAGGATCGGGCCGCGCTTCTTCTTCTCGTTGGCGAAGTGCGGGAGCTGCGCGATCCAGCGCGCTTTGCCGCTGGTGCGCGACAGGCAGATCAGCCGCGCGTCGTCGGTCGCCACGAACAGCCACTCGCCCGCCAGCCAAGGCGTCGAGATGCCGGCGATATTCTGCTCCCACAACCGCTGCCCGGTGCCGAGCTCCAGCGCCACCATGCGCCCGCCCTGCCCGACCGCGTAGACCCGCCCGGAATCGACCACCGGATCGGCGTCGACGTCCGACACGGACGAAACCGAGGTGGAGATGGAGGTGCGCGACAGCGCGTCCTGCCACAGCACGCGGCCGTTCTCGTACCGATAGGCGTTCAGCTCGCCGCTGGAAAAGCCGGCGATCACCGATCCTTGCGCGGCCGCGGGCGCGGCGACACCGAACACGCCCTGGTTCTCCGCCGTGCCCTGCGTCGTCCAGCTGACCGAGCCGTCCGCCTGGTTGAGGGCGAAGAGCTGGTTGTCCTGGCTCAACACGTAGACGACGCCGTTGGCGATCGTGGGGCTGCCGCGCAGCGGACCGCCGGGATGCACCTTCCATAGCTGCTTGCCGTCGGCGGCGGTCAGCGCGGCGACGTCGCCCAGCCCGTCGGTCGCGTATACCTTGCCGTCGTCATAGCTGGCGCCGCCGCCGAACCGCGACGGCCGGCCCTTCTTGCCCTCGGCGAGCGGCGTGCTCCACAGCGCCGCGCCGGTCGCGGCGTCGAAGGCGTAGACCACCGCATCGACGTCGACCACGAACAGCTTGCCGTCCGCGACCACCGGCGTCGCCGCCAGCCGGGCGCGATCGGAGCCGCCGTCGATCGCCGCGGTCCAGACGCGCGCGGGCGCGTCGCCGAGCGTCAGCTGACCGAGCGACTTGGCGGCGTTGCCGCCGGACTGCGTCCAGCTGTCGTTGGTCGTGGCGGCGGGGAGGACGATCTGGACGGCGGCGATCGACGGGTCGGCCGCGATCGCGTTCTCCGACACGAGGATCGGCACCCGGTTGCCGACCGTCGGCGTCTTCTTGGGAGCGCCCTTGAACACGCCGCAGCCGGCGAGCGCGAGCAGCGCCGCGGCGACCAGCGGCTGCCGGAAAGTGGACATCATGGTCGGGGAGTCACTCCAGGACTGGGGGCGGCATCGACGCCCATCATGCTCGCCATCTGAACCGCGCGTTGACGAAGCGAGGCGGGCACGCCGTCGGTCCGCGCGATCTGCCCGAACATCCGCCCGGCGAGGTCGCGGCGGTTCTGGCGGAGATAGGCGATCGCGGTCAGCTCGCCCGCGGTGCCGAACCACGGATTGCCGGCAACGGCGAGCGGGCGCAGCCGCTCGATCACCGTCTGCGGCGGCAGTCCGTCGAACTCGATCGTGGTCTGGCGGATGAGGGCGAGGTCCCGGAACGGCTGGCCGAGCGATCCGTCCGCGGCGACCGCGGCGAATCTAGCGGCGGCGCCCTTGGCGTCGTTCTTCTGCAGCAGCAGGTCGGCCTGGGCGAGCGCGGCCAGCGCGCGATAGCCGTCGCGGCGAGAGCCGGCGAGGCCCGTCAGCGCCGCGCTCGCCTGCGATGTCTGACCGGCGGTGATCTGGTCGTAAGCGGCCTGCAGCTGCTCGCCCTCCACGCCCGCGGTCTGCTCCGCATGGTTGCGCCACCACAGCCAGCCGCCGAACAGCGCCAGCGCGATCAGCACGGCGGCGACGCCGAGCCGGCCCCAGCGCCGCCACGCCGCCACCAGCTGATCGCGGCGCAGCTCGTCGTCGACCTCGCGCAGAAAGGCTTCGTTGGTGGCGGGCGGCTGGGCCAATGCGGGCTCCGGTGAGGGGGAAGCGGCTGCCTTAGCCGCGGCCGGCACGAAACGAAAGGGTCACGCCCGTGGCGCGTAGGTCTGTTCGGGTCCGGGAAAGGCGCGACCGCGTACCTCGGCGGCATAGCGCCCGGCGGCGTCGCCGATCCGCGCGGCGAGATCGTCGAACCGCTTCACGAAACGCGGCGTGCGCTCGAACAGGCCCAGCATGTCTTCCGCTACCAGCACCTGTCCGTCGCACTGCGCGGACGCGCCGATGCCGATCGTCGGGCAGTCGATCGCGCGCGTGATCTCGATCGCGATCGGCTCGACCACGCCTTCCACGACGACCGCGAACGCGCCGGCCTCGGCCACCGCGCGCGCGTCGCCGACGATCTTGGCGGCCTCCGCCTCGCTGCGCCCGCGCGCGCCATAGCCGCCGAGCATGTTCACCGCCTGGGGCGTGAGCCCGACATGGCCCATCACCGGGATGCCGCGCTCCGACAGGAACGCGACGGTCGGCGCCATCGCCGCGCCGCCCTCCATCTTCACCGCCGCCGCGCCGGTCTGCTTGAGCAGGAACGCGGCGCTCTCGAACGCCTGGGCCGGCGACGCCTCGTAGCTGCCGAACGGCATGTCGATCACGACGACGGCATGGAAGCTGCCGCGCACCACCGCCGCGCCGTGGGCTGCCATCATGTCGAGCGTGACGGGGACGGTCGACGGCAGCCCGTAGACCACCTGCCCGAGCGAATCGCCCACCAGCAGCAGATCGCAGTGCGGATCCAGCAGCTGGGCGGTCCGCACCGTATAGGCGGTGAGCATCACCAGCGGCTCGCCGCGGCCGTCCGCGATCTCCGCCTTGCGCCGCTTGACGGCGGGAACGGTGAGCCGCTTCATCGGCGCGGACACCGGTGTCGCGCGGCTCGTCGAGCTGTCGATGGTGTAGGTGGTGGACATCCGCCTGGTCTACGCGCCGCGGCCGCGCCGGGCTAGCCGGTCCAGCCGCGCCGGGCCGCCTGCCGCGACAGCCAGAGCTGGCCCGACGCGATCGCGGCGACCACGATGGGGAACCCCGCCGCGGTCGCGACGCCCTTGTGCGCGATCAGGTCGGTGGCGGCGAACATATAGCCGAACATGATCACGACGGTGAGGAGCGCGACCACCGCCAGCGCCGTCGCCGCCCGCGATCGCGCCAGCAGCGCGGCCGCGCCCATTGTGCCGCTCAGCACCGCCACCACGAAGCATGGGTTATACCAGGTCGGCAGCGAGGCGTAGAGCGTCCGGTCATAGGCGGTCGCCGACCCCATCGCGTCGGCGCCGAGCCGGAGCTGCTGCACGCACGAATAGCAGCCGAGCAGCCCCCACAGCAGCAGCGCGACCGCGGCGGCGAGGAACCAGCCCGGCGCGCGATGTCGAACTCCAGCCATGCCGTCCTCCCCATGCCCCCGCCGAATGTGCGCGGATGGGCCGCGCGTTGCAAGCGCGGCGCGCCGGGCTCAGCCGGCGACTTGGACGCCCTTCCAGAAGGCGTAGCGGCCCTTGATCTCGGCCGCGGCCGGCTTCGGATCGGGATAGTACCAGGCGGCGTCCGGGTTGCGCGCGCCATCCACGACCAGCGTCTTGTAGCTGGCCTCACCTTTCCACGGGCAATGGGTGTGCGTGCCGCTCTCCTCCAGCAGCGACGCGTCGATGCTGTCGGCCGGGAAATAGTGATTGCCTTCGACCACGACGGTGTCGTCCGATTGCGCGATCACGGCGCCGTTCCAGCGGGCGGTGGGCATGGTTCTCTCCTATGGCGTGAGCGCGTGCGCATAGCGTTCCGGCTTGAAGCCGACCAGCAGCGTGTCCCCGGCGGTCAGCACGGGCCTTCTGATGGTGGAGGGATGCGCCAGCATCAGCGCGACGGCGCGCCCGGTATCGAGGCTGTGCGTGGCGCTGTCGGGAAGCCGGCGGAAGGTCGTGCCGGCCCGGTTCAGCAGCGCCTCCCAGCCGAGCCGATCGACCCAGCCGGTCAGCTCCGCCTCCGGCACGCCGGCGGTGTTGTAATCGTGAAACGCGTAGGCGACGCCCGCCGCGTCGAGCCAGGCGCGCGCCTTCTTCACCGTGTCGCAGTCTGAAATCCCATGTAGACAAAACCCCATTCCCATCCCCTCCTGTGGCTGCTTGCGCCCAGTTGCGGACATTCGGCGGGGGCGGACTTCGCACGGCTGGCTTCCCAGTAACGTAATTCTAGGCAACTCGGCCAGCATAAACATCTACAATTCCACTATCCGGATGTCATGTCCTAGCAGCGTTCGCCCATCTCAATCCAAACAACGCAGCAATCAAGACTAACGACATTATGGCTGCTGCAATTAGCAGCGTCTCAGCGAAGGACTTCATCTGTGCTAGCCGCCGAAACGCTTGGCCGCCTGTGAACACGCTATCGTCGAAGTTTAGGGCAGATTCCTGCGGCTGTTCGGAGTCAAATGCGATAGGAACATGGCCTTTAGAGCTGGCGTAAACGTAGTATGGATCATCGGAACGATCCGGACCCAGAAGCTCATCTCCCATCAGTTGTATTGACCCGCCATGTTCCGGCGCAGGCGCGGAGTAATGGTACCTGACGCCAAGAGTACACGGGCCGCTCCTGCCACATCCAGCGACGTAGATGCTGTCAACGGTCCCATCGGCGCGCCCGCCATGCTGCTGTATCGCAACCAGCTTTCGGTAGGGTAGATAGTCAGAGAAAATAATTATGGCGAAAACCGCAAGCATTACGACGACATAGACTCCAATCGCCTGTGCCTTTTTCCCCCTGTGAGACTCGATGGGTGGATTTGACTTCAGCGAGCGTTGTGCTCGCCACATTACGGCGAGAGTGGCTACGAGGACGGCCAAGAGGACCGCCCAACCAGTGTGACCAACATGCATGGTGCGCCTCAGACGACCTAGAACGACGCCGCCTAGGCGTGTACCTGGTCATATTTAGCTCATCCAGGTAAAGGATCGGCTAAACTAAGCAGCACAAATAACGGAAGGCGGACGTCCGCTAACCACCACAAGCGGACATTAAGCGCCCGTCGAGCTTCCGCGCACAACCGTGTGCGGTTGCTTGCAGTTGCGGATGCCGTACAGGGTCGCCGTCATGCCGGCCTTGTGCCGGCATCCGCGCCGATCGCAACCCGCGTTCCGAGCCGCTGAGCGCGTCGCCGACGGTGGATGCCGGCAGATGGCCAGCATGACGAGGCAGGGCATGTGCGTTATGACACACCCATGTCTCACCCGTTCTATTCGATCCACAGCCACGGCATGATCCGCGTCGCCGCCGCGACGCCGGCCGCGTCGGTGGGCGATGCGCTCGCCAATGCCGACGCGGTGATCGCGCTGGCCCGCGCCGGCGATGCGGACGGCGTCGACCTGATCGTGTTTCCCGAGCTCTGCCTCACCTCCTACGCGATCGACGACCTGCACCTGCAGTCCGCCCAGCAGCGCGCCACGCGCGACGCGCTGTCCCAGGTGGTCGCGGCCAGCGCCGACCTGCGGCCGTTGCTGCTCGTCGGCGCGGCGCTGGCGCGCAATGGGCGGCTCTATAATGGCGCGGTCGCGGTCGCGCGCGGCCGGGTGCTGGGCGTCGTGCCCAAGACCTTCCTGCCCAACTACCGCGAATATTACGAGAAGCGCTGGTTCGCCTCGGGCGCGGGGCTGACCGGCCTCACGATCGACATCGCCGGGGAGGCGGTGCCGTTCGGAACCGACCTGCTGTTCGCCGCCGAGGACGTACCCGGCTTCGTCGTCCACGCCGAGATCTGCGAGGATTACTGGGCGCCTACCCCGCCCTCCACCGCCGGCGCGCTGGCGGGCGCGCTGGTCTGCTGCAACCTGTCGGCGTCCAACATCGTCATCGGCAAGGCGCGGGAGCGGGCGATGCTCGCCGCGGCGCAATCGGCGCGCGCGGTGTGCGCCTATGCCTATGCCGCCGCCGGCCCCGGCGAGAGCACGACCGACCTCGCCTGGGACGGCGAGGGCCTGATCTACGAACTGGGCGAGCAGCTCGCGGCGTCCGAGCGCTTCACGTCGGGCGACATGGTGGTCGCCGACATCGACCTGGAGCGATTGGCGCAGGAGCGGATGCGGTTCGGCACCTTCAACGACGCCGCGGCGCTCGCCGGACAGCCCGAGACGCGCTTCCGCCGGATCGGTTTCCGCCATGCGCCCGCATACGCCGATCTGGGGCTCCGCCGCGCCATCCGCCGCTTCCCGTTCGTGCCGAACGACCCGGAGAAGCGCGACGCCGACTGCTACGAAGCCTACAACATCCAGGTTGAGGCGCTCGCCAAGCGGCTCGCCACCACCGGGCGCGGCAAGCTGGTCATCGGCGTCTCGGGCGGGCTCGATTCGACGCACGCGCTGATCGTCGCGGCCAAGGCGATGGACCGGCTCGGGCAGCCGCGCACCGACATCCTCGGCTTCACCCTGCCCGGCTTCGCGACCGGCGAGGGCACGCGCGGCGCCGCCTGGGCGCTGATGCGCGCGCTCGGCGTCACCGCCGAGGAGATCGACATCCGCCCCGCCGCCCAGGCGATGCTGGCGACGATGGGTCACCCGGCCGCGCGCGGCGAGCCGGTCTACGACGTCGCCTACGAGAACGTGCAGGCGGGGCTGAGGACCGACTATCTCTTCCGCCTCGCCAACCAGCGCGGCGGCATGGTGCTGGGCACCGGCGACCTGTCCGAGCTGGCGCTCGGCTGGTGCACCTATGGTGTCGGCGACCACATGTCGCATTATGGCATCAACGCCGGCGTTCCCAAGACGCTGATCCAGTTCCTGATCCGCTGGGCGATCCGCACCGGCCAGTATGACGCGATGACGAACCAGGTGCTGGAGGGGCTCCTGACGCAGGAGATCTCGCCCGAGCTGATCCCGGCGGATGCGTCCGGCGCGCTGCAGAGCACCGAGGCGAAGGTCGGTCCCTATGCCCTGAACGACTTCTTCGCGCATTACGTACTCCGCCACGGGCTGGCGCCGTCGAAGATCGCGTTTCTGTGCTGGCACGCCTGGCGCGACGCGACCGCGGGGCGCTGGCCGCTGGATTTCCCCGCCGACGCGCGCACGGCCTACGACCTGCCGACGATCAGGCTGTGGCTGCAGCGGTTTCTCGTCCGTTTCTTCCAGGGCTCGCAGTTCAAGCGATCGGCGCTGCCCAATGGGCCCAAGGTCTCGGCGGGCGGCGCGGTGAGCCCGCGGGGGGACTGGCGGGCACCATCGGACGGCACCGCGCGGGCGTGGCTCGACGAGCTCGCCGCGCATCTGCCCTGAATGACGGCTTTACGGCAGCCGATCCGGCGGCAAACGCGCCCCCTCGCTTGCAAAAGCGTCGAGGTGGCTGCAATGTGAAGTTCTGATGACAACGCCTCCCCCGGATGGATCGCGCGATCGCCGGATCGAGGATCCATCGAACCGACTGCTGATCCACCCGTTGGCGCAGACGCTCGTGCCTTGGGCGATACGGTGGCGCATCCCCGCCAACGCCGTGTCGCTGGGCGGGCTGGCGCTCGGCATCGGCGCTGCTGCCTGTTTTGCGCACTGGACGCAGGCTGGGCTGGTAGTGCTCGGTTTTGCGCTCGCGCTCGGCTGGCTGGTGGCGGACGGGCTCGACGGCAAGGTCGCCCGCGCGACCGGCACCGCCAGCGCGCTCGGTCGCTTTCTCGACGGGGTGTGCGATCATCTGATCTTCATCCTCATCTACGTGGCCATCGCGTGCACGATCGGCACCACGCAGGGCTGGACGTTGGCGGTCATCGCCGGGGCCGCTCATGCCGTGCAGGCGTCGCTGTACGAGGGCGAGCGCTACCGGTTTCACCGCCGCCTTCGCGGGCAGGCGCTGGTCGCCTCGCCCGTGCCATCCCCTAATCCGCTGGTCCGCGGCTATGACGCGCTCGCGGGCAGCATCGATCGCCTCGGCCGCCCGTTCGAAGCCGCGCTCGCCGCCGCCCGCGATCCGGCCGGGTTCGGCACAGCCTATGGCCTGCTCGCCGTCGCCCCGATGCGGCTGATGATCCTGTTGTCGGCGAACACGCGCGTCCTCGCGATCGCGCTCGCCTGCCTGCTCGGAAGCCCCGCTCTCTTCTGGTGGTTCGAGATCGTGCCGCTGACCGCCGTCGCGATCGGCGGCATGGTCTGGCACCGCCGTGTCGAACAGCATTTCACGTCCCGGTCCCGCCTCCAGGTGAGCGACCGGCCCTCCCTTGATCGCATAGGAACCGCCTAGAATGTCCCAGATCCGCGTGGCCGTCGTCGGCATCGGCAACTGCGCCTCCAGCCTCGTCCAGGGCCTGGAGCATTATCGCGAGGGCGCCAACGACACGGTTGGCCTGATGCACTGGGACATGGCCGGTTATCGCCCGAGCGACATCAAGGTCGTCGCCGCCTGGGACGTCGATCGCCGCAAGGTCGGCAAGGATGTGGCGGAGGCGATCTTCGCGAAGCCGAACTGCACCGCCATCTTTGCCCCCCACGTCCAGCCGACCGGAACCGTCGTGCGCATGGGCGCGGTGATGGACGGCATCGCCGAGCACATGGACGAGTATCAGGAGGATCGCACCTTCGTCGTCGCCGGCGCCGATCAGCCGAGCAAGGCGGAAATCGTCGCCGAACTCAGGCGCTCGGGCGCCGAGGTGATGATGAACTACCTCCCGGTCGGTTCGCAGAAGGCGACCGAGTTCTACGCGGAGTGCGCGCTGGAGGCCGGCGTCGCCTTCGTCAACAACATCCCCGTCTTCATTGCGTCCGACCCTGCCTGGGCGGCGCGGTTCGAGCAGGCGGGCGTCGCGATCATCGGCGACGACATCAAGGCTCAGCTTGGCGCCACGATCGTCCACCGCGTGCTGACCGATCTGTTCGCCAAGCGCGGCGTCAAGCTGGATCGCACCTATCAGCTCAACACCGGCGGCAACACCGACTTCCTGAACATGTCCAACCGCCATCGGCTGACGTCGAAGAAGATCAGCAAGACGGAGGCCGTGCAGTCGGTCGCGGCCGAGCGGCTCGCCGACGAAAACGTCCATATCGGCCCGTCCGATTACGTGCCGTGGCAGAACGACAACAAGGTCTGCTTCCTGCGCATGGAGGGGCAGCTGTTCGGCGGTGTGCCGATGAACCTGGAGCTGCGCCTGTCCGTGGAGGACTCGCCCAATTCGGCGGGTGTCGCGATCGACATGATCCGCTGCGCCAAGATCGCGCGCGACCGGGGGCTGAAGGGCGTGATCGATCCGGCCAGCGCCTATTTCTGCAAACACCCGCGCCAGCAGATGACCGACGACCTGGCGTACGACGCCGTGGAAGCCTTCATCAAGGCCGCTTGAGCTCGCATGATCGACACCGCGGTCCTGCTTGCGGCCGGCGAAGGCAGCCGGTTGCGGGCCTCCGCGCCGATCAAGCCGCTGTGCCCGGTGGCGGGCCGGCCGCTGATCGATCATGCATTGTCCGGGCTCGCTGCAGCGGGAATGCGCAGGGTCGTCGTGGTGCTCGGCTATGCGGCAGACGCGATCGCGACACACTTGGCCGGCACCACCGCGGCGCTGCTCGTGGAGGTGGTGCGCACGCCCGACTACCTCCAGCCCAACGGCGTGTCGGTGCTGGCCGCGGCGGCCGCGTGCGGCGGTGAAGACGCGCTGCTGGCGATGTGCGATCATCTCGTCTCGCCCGCGCTCTACGCCCGCGTCGCGGCGGCGAGCGCGGGCGACGGGCTGACGCTCGGCGTCGATCGGCGGCTGGCGCATCCCTGGGTCGATCCGGACGATGTGACCCGGGTGCGGACCGAGGGCGACCGCATCGTCGCGATCGGCAAGGGGCTGCGCGACTACGACGCCCACGACACCGGCGTGTTCGCCGTCGGCCCGGCGCTGTTCGCGGCGCTCGCGACCTTGCGCATGCCGACGCTGAGCGATGGCGTGCGGATGCTGGCGCAGACCGCGCAGGCCCGCTTGGTGGACTGCACGGGGCTCGACTGGATCGATGTCGACGACGCCCAGGCGCTGGCGAAGGCCGAAGCCTGGCTGGAGACCCGCCGGGCTGCGTAGCTACACCCGCCGCAACGTCGCGCCGGGATCGCCGGCGCG
Source organism: uncultured Sphingomonas sp. (assembly GCF_964250165.1). Taxonomy (GTDB): domain Bacteria; phylum Pseudomonadota; class Alphaproteobacteria; order Sphingomonadales; family Sphingomonadaceae; genus Sphingomonas. Next base: position 14,040 of record NZ_CAXUEK010000008.1, read on the forward strand.
CACCTCGTAGGTGACGAGCGTCCGTCGTTCGAACTGCTTCGCCATCACCGTCGAGACCGCCCGATACTCCGCCCGCGCGCACTCCGGCGTCAGCGTCAGCAGGATGAAGCCCTTGGCGCGCTGGTCGCAGAACAGCACCTCGGGATTGGCCTCCTCCAGCATGCGGCCGACCGGCACGTCGGGGATCGCATCGCCGATCGACGGACTGGTGATGGCGCTCGTCCCCAGCTCCGCGCCGACGGGCACGCCATGCTCGTCGTGGAGCTGGTTGGCCCAGAAGGCATGGCTGTCGCCCGACAGCACCAGTGGCCGCGAGCCGGCCCGCCGGAGGCTGGCGTAGAGCCGCTCGCGCGCGAACGGATAGCCGTTCCAGCCGTCCAGGTCCGAGGGCAGCCCTGCCGCGCGTGCCGCCCCCGCCGCCGCGACGTTGGCGCGGTAGGCTTCCGGCACCCGCGCGAGATCGATGACGGGATCGACCACCCGCGCCATCACCACCTGATTGCCGAGCACCTGCCACGGCGTCCCCGCCTTGACCGAGGCGGCGAGCACGCCTTCCAGCCAGCGCCGCTGCGGCTCGCCCAGCATCTCGCGCGCCGGATCGTTCTGGCGCTTCACCGCCTCGGCGTAGAAGGCAGCGTCAGTGTGCTTCTCGATCTCCGTCTGTTCGGCGCGGGCGAGTAGGCGTGTCTCGACCATCGCCAGCGTCGCGAGATCGCCGAACTGGAACGACCGATTGATCGCCGCCCAGGGCTGGCCCGGGCGGGGATCGCGGATCGGCATCCATTCGAAATAGGCCTGGAGCGCTGCGGCCTTGCGCTTGCCCCAATCGCCTTCGGTCGCGGGCTGGTGGTTCTCCGCCCCGCCGACCCAGCTGTCGTTCGCCGTCTCGTGATCGTCCCACACCGCAATCATCGCCGCGCGGGCATGGGCGGCCTGCAGGTCCGGGTCCGCCTTGTAGTGCGCGTGGCGGGCGCGGTAATCGGCGAGCGTCACCACCTCGTGCGCGGGTTCGATCAGCCGGCCGATCTTCTTGCCGATCGCGCCGCCATAGCCATCCTGGCCGTATTCGTAGATGTAGTCGCCGAGATGGACGACGGCGTCGACGCGCGGCAGCTCGGCGATGGCGCGATAGGCGTTGAAGAAGCCCGCGGTGTAGAGCGAGCAGGTGACGACGGCGAACACCGCGTCCGGCGTTGCGCCGGTCGGCAGCGTGCGGAAGCGGCCCTCGGGCGAGCGCACGCGCCCGGCCACGAACCAATAGCGGTATTCCGCGCCGGGCTTCAGCGTCTTGGGCTCGGCCTTGACCGTCCAGTCGCGGCTGGCTCGCGCCTCGGCCCGACCGCTGGCGACGATGCGATCGCCGTCGGCGACATGCCAGGTGAGCGGGACGGGCGCAGCGTGTGTCGGGTCGTCGGGCGTAACCCGGGTCCACAGGATCGCTCCCGCCGGAGTCGGGTCGCCGCTGGCGACGCCGTGCGCGAAGGACAACGCGGGCGCGGGCGGCGACGCAGCGGCGTCGGCGGGAAGCGCTACGCCCGCGCCGAGCAGCCCCAGCAGCGAACGTCGGTCGATCGTCATGGCGTCTCTCCTGTTCGGCCCTTTACGCACGAGCCGGAGACCGCAACAAGACACGTGTCCATGACGGGAGAATGACGATGCGCCGTGCTTTCCTGCTGTTCGCCGCGACCGCGCTGCCTGCGAGCCTCGCCACGGCGCAGGTGACCCCCGGGCCCAAGGACGCCGGCGCACGGGCCGAGACGGCGGGCGACATCCCGGACAATTTCACGCCACCGCAGGCAGATCGCGATTACGACAAGCGCGTCGTCATGGTGCCGATGCGCGATGGCGTGAAGCTCTACACCGTCATCGTCGTGCCGAAGGGCGCGGTGAACGCGCCGATCGTGCTCACCCGCACCCCCTACAACGCCAAGGCACGCGCCAATCGCGCCGACAGCCCGTCGATGCTGGCCACGCTGCCGCTGGCGGACGAACCGTTCGTCAAGGCCGGCTACATCCGGGTCTATCAGGACGTGCGCGGCAAGTATGGCTCGGAGGGCGATTACGTCGTGACCCGGCCGGTGATCGGGCCGCTCAACCACACCAGCGTCGATCATACCACCGACGCCTACGACACGATCGACTGGCTGGTGAAGAAGGCCAACCTGCCCGAGTCGAACGGGCGCGTGGGCATGATCGGCTCTTCCTACGAGGGCTTTACGGTAGTGATGGCGCTGCTCCACCCGCACCCGGCGCTGAAGGTCGCAGCACCCGAGAGCCCGATGGTGGACGGCTGGATGGGCGACGATTGGTTCCATTACGGCGCGTTCCGGCTCGCCAACATTGCCTGGCTGGGCGCGCAGACCGGCTACAAGGGCGAAGGCAAGGCGCCGCCCACCGGCGGCTGGGACGATTACGACAATTTCCGCGACATCGGCTCGGCCGGCGATTGGGCCAGGAAGTCGGGCTACGACCAGCTGCCATACTGGACGCGCATGTCGCAGCATCCGGCCTATGACGGCTTCTGGCAGGGCCAGGATCTTGTCCGCCTGCTCGCCGCCAATCCGTCCGACGTGCCGACGATCTGGGAGCAGGGTCTGTGGGACCAGGAGGACATGTGGGGCGCCGTCCATAGCTGGGAGGCGCTGAAAGCCAAGGGCAAGCTCGGCAACAACCATCTCGTCATGGGGCCGTGGCGGCACAGCCAGATCAACCGCGTCGGCTACGAGCTCGGGCCGTTCAAGTGGGAGGGCGACACCGCCGCCCAGTTCCGCGAACAGATGGTGCTGCCGTACTTCAACCAATATCTGAAGGACGGCCCGCCGGCGACGTTGCCGGCCGCCGCGATCTACAACACCGCGGAGAACCATTGGGACCGCTTCGCCGACTGGCCGCTCGCCTGCGACGGCTGCGCCAGGGGGCTGACGCCGATCTACCTGCAGGCGGCCGGTGGGCTCGGCTTCGAGCATGCGGCGGCGGGAGGCGACAGCTACGTCGCGGACCCCGCCAAGCCCGTTCCGCATCTGCCGCGCCCGGTGAACTTCGAGGACGGGCGCTGGGGCGATTGGCTGGTGCAGGACCAGCGCTTTGCCGACGGGCGACCCGACGTGATGACCTACCAGACGCCCGTGCTCACCAAGGCCTTGCGCGTCGCCGGACCGCCGATCGCGGACCTGTGGGCGAAGACCACCGGCACCGACGGCGATTTCGTCGTCAAGGTGATCGACGTCTTCCCGTCCGAGAACGCGACCGATCCGAAGATGGGCGGCTACCAGCTCGCCGTCAGCCTCGACATCTTCCGCGGCCGCTACCGCAAGGACCCGGCGCACCCTTCCGCCATCCCGGCGGGCCGGCCGCAGGAATACAAGTTCCGGCTGCCGACGGTGAACCATATATTTGCGCCGGGGCACCGCATCATGGTGCAGGTGCAGTCCAGCCTGTTCCCGCTCTACGATCGCAACCCGCAGACCTATGTCTCGAACATCTTCTACGCCAAGCCCGGCGAGTACAAGGCGCAGACGGTAACGCTGCTGCGCGGCGGGTCGACGGCCAGCGCGGTACTGTTGCCGGTGGTGGAGTAAGGCGCTCCCGCGGTTACTTGGCCGTGAAAACCGCCTTGGGAATGACGACGTGCACCCCCTTGTTGCGGTCGACCAGCTCGGTCACCTCCACATCGCCCGCAACGCTCAGGAGCATGTAGGCGTCGTCGCGGCTCATCCCCTTCGCGACGACCAGGAAATTGACGGCATTCCGCAGCGCCTTGCGCGTGGCGTTGGACAGGTCGTCGTCGAAGCCCATCGCGATATAGGCGGTCGGCGTCTCGGCGCGCGGGTAGGTGGTGGCGAGCCCCTCCCCCGCCTTGTGCAGCACGAACTGGAACGTGCCGACCAGCGACGTCTCCAGCGCGGTGATGTCGACCTCGCCATTGCCCTGGCCGGCATGGCCGTCGCCGGCCTGGAAGAGCGCGCCGGGCGCGTGGACGGGCAAATAGAGCGTCGTCCCGGCGACCAGCGAATGATCGTCCATGTTGCCGCCGTTGATCGTGGGCGGTGCCGAGTCGTAGCGGCCGAAGGCGGGCGGCGGCGCGACGCCCATGCTGCCGAAGAAGGGGTGGAGCGGCACGCGGACGCCCGGTCCGAAGTTCGCCAGATTGGCTTTCCGGTCGAGCGGGATGATCTTGATGCGCGCGTAGGGGAAGTCGTCGGTCAGGAAGCCCGCGCCGTAGCGGAAGGCGTTGTAGGCGTAGGGGATGGCGAGCTCGATCCGCTGGATGCGCACCTCCAGCGTGTCGCCGGGCATCGCGCCCTCGATCGCGATCGGGCCGGTCAGGATGTGGCCGCCGGGGCCGCGGGCGCTCGCGGGGACGCCGTCGTAGAGCGCGCGCAGCTCGGGCTCGACGTCTGCGGGCGCGACGCCGGCCCGCTCCAGGCCGGTCGGACTGTTGGTCAGCATCGTGTGCATCACGACGGTGTCGCCGGAGCGGATCGTCAGCACCGGCTTGTCGCTCGCGTCGTAATGGCCCCAGGCGACGGTCTGCGGCGTCGCCTTCAGCTCATAGGTCTTCGCCGCGACGGGGGTGGCGAGGAGCAGCGCGGCGAGGCTGGCGAGGTCCGCGCCGATGCGCATTTTTCCCCGGCGCGGGCCGATCGCGAGTGACGGCTGCTTGCGCATGTTGCGGGCGGGCGGATTGGGCATTCCGGCAGGGTGACAGATCGGGGACAGATAGGACAGCCCTCGCCCGTCATGCAGGCGAAATCCGCCCGTCACTTGCCCCAGGCGACGATGCCGGCGATGACCGAGGCGGTCTCCTGCGGGTCGCGCACCCTCACCGTGTCCAGCCCCATCGTCTTCGCCGGATAGTCGTTACCGCCCGGGAAGATCGCGTCGCCCATGAACAGGAAGCTGTCGAGCGGGAAGCCCGAGGTGTCGCTCAGCTTGCGCAGGCCATAGGCCTTGTCGACGCCCTCGCGCGTGATGTCGATCGAGGTCGCGCCGCCCATGTTGATCGACAGTCCGGGCAGGCGCTGCTGCAGGTCGGCCTGGATCACCTTGCGCTTGGCGAAATCGGGGTCCCATTTCTCCTTGGCGTCGAGCGGCGCCTGCTGGCCGAGCGCGGAGAAGGTGATCTGGCTGCCGCGGTCCTCGACCAGCTCGCCCCAGGTCTGCACCGGCGTGAAACCGGTCGCGTCGAGCGACTGGGTAAAGGCGGCCTTGATCCTGTCCTTGGTCGCGTCGTCGAACAGCTCGGCATAGACGGCGCGCCAGCCGCGCTCGTCATAGGTGTAGAGCTTGGTGCCGGTCGTCGGCATCAGCCACAGCCGGCGCAGGTTGGCGCGCTCTGGCAGGCGGCTGGCGACCTGCTTCTCGAACTGCGGCCAGTCGCCGCCCGAGATCACCGCCACGTCGGCGACCCCGAGCAGATCGGCCAGCGCCTCGGCCATGAACGGCTCAAGCGGCTGTTTCGACGCGGCGAGCGTGTTGTCGAGGTCGAAGGCGACGAGCTGCTTCACGGGTTCAGGCTCCGATGCGGGGGAGGATGAAGGTATCGATGGCGTGGGCGACGCCGTCCTGGTCGTTGCCGGTGCTCACCGCGTCGGCCGCAGCCTTCACCTTGTCGGGCGCATTGCCCATGGCGACGCCGTAACCGGCCTGCTCGATCATCGGCAGGTCGTTGAACTGGTCGCCGATCGCGGCGGTCGCCTGGAGATCGGTGCCCAGCGCGGCCGTCAGCGCGACGACGCCCGCGCCCTTGTTGGCCGCCAGCGCGGTGATGTCGAGATAATAGGTCTGCGATTGCGCGACGGTCGCCTGGCCGGCGAATCGGGCGTTGATGCGGCGGTGCAGCTCGGCCAGCACGTCCGGCGCGTCGCTGACGAAGGTGATCTTGTCGGCGCGGTCGAGCAGGTCGGCGAAGTCGGCGCGTATCTCGGGTTCCTGATCGGACGCGATACGCTCATGATCGACATGCACGCCCTGATCGGTCGAGCTGAACCACCGGTCGTCGGCGAACACCCAGCGATCGACCGTCAGACCATCGAGGCACTCGAATACGCCGCGCGCGACCACCGGGTCGACGACATGGTGCTCGCCGATCCAGCCGTCGCGACGGAAGATCAGGCCGCCGTTGAACGCCCCCATCGGCGCGTCGATCGCGAGCGTGTCGGCGATCGGCATCATGCCCGAACGCGGACGCGCCGAAATGATCGTGAACCCCGCCCCGGCTTCGCGCAGTCGCTGCACGGCGTCGGCGGTGGCGGGGGTAAGCTGCTTCGCTTTATCGACGAGCGTGCCGTCCACGTCGGAGATGACGAGCCGGATCGGACTCACCGGCACACTCCGTCATGCCGGCCTCGTGCCGGCATCCACGCCCGGCCCGAGCGCATAACCGAATGGTTGGGCAGCAAGCCCGGATCAGCAGTGGACCCCGGCACAAGGCCGAGGCGACGGACGTCTGGCTTCACTGCGGCATCTCGACATGCCCGCCGAAGCCGAAGCGCATCGCCGACAGCACCTGATCGGCGAAGGTGTGTTCCACCCGGCTCCGGTAGCGGGTGAACAGGGCCGAAGCGAGGACGTTGACCGGCACCGCCTCCTCCATCGCCGCCTCGATCGTCCAATGGCCTTCGCCCGAGTCGGCGACCTTGCCGGAGAAGCTCGACAGCATCTGATCCTTGGCGAGCGCGGCAGCGGTGAGGTCGAGCAGCCACGACGAGATAACGGATCCGCGCCGCCAGACCTCGGCGATATCGGTGAGGTTGAGGTCGTAGCGCTCATCCTCGGGCAGCTTGTCCGACTTCTTGCCCTTCAGCACGTCGAAGCCCTCGGCATAGGCTTGCATCAGGCCGTACTCGATGCCGTTATGGACCATCTTCACGAAATGCCCCGCGCCGGCCGGACCAGCATGGATGTAGCCGTGCTCGGCACGCGGATCCTCGCCCTCCTGCGCCATACGGTTCGGGGTGCGCGGGATGTCGCCCAATCCGGGAGCAAGGCAGTCGAAGATCGGGTCGAGATGGTCGACCGCATCCTTCGAACCACCGATCATCATGCAATAGCCGCGCTCCAGGCCCCACACACCCCCGGACGTGCCCACGTCGACATAGTGAACGCCCTTCTCCGCCAGCTGTTTGGCGCGGCGGATGTCGTCCTTGTAGAAGGTGTTGCCGCCGTCAATGATGATCGTGCCCTCGCCGCACAGGTCGGCGAGCGCGTTGACGGTCTGCTCGGTCGGATCGCCGGCGGGAAGCATGACCCAGAGAATCGCAGGCGTGTCGAGCTTGCCGTGCAATTCCTCCAGCGAGGACGCGCCCTCGGCGCCGTCCGCGACCAGCGCCGCCACCGCGTCCGCGCCATGGTCGAAGCCGACGACCTGGTGCCCGCCGCGCATCAGCCGGCGGCCGATATTCGCGCCCATCCGGCCCAAGCCGATGATGCCGATCTTCATGTTCTCAGACTTTCGGTGGTGAAGGATAGTCAGGCCGCAGCCGCCGGCTGTTTCTTGGCGATCGCGCCGAGCAGGTCGTCGAACGACTTGGCGAAGGAGGCGACGCCTTCCTCCACCAGCGTGTCCGTGACGCCGTCGAGGTCGAGACCAAGCCGCTCGGCGTCGGCCAGCACCCGGCGCGCGCCCTCGACATCCTCCGTCAGCGTCTCCGTCACCGTGCCCTTCTCGCGGAACGCATCCATCGTCTTGGGCGGCATGGTGTTGACCGTGTCGGGGCCGATCAGCTGGTCGACATAGAGCGTCTCGGGATAGCTCGGGTCCTTGGTGCCGGTCGATGCCCACAGCAGCCGCTGCGGCCGCGCGCCCTTGGCGGCAAGCGCCTGCCAGCGGTCCGACGCGATGAAGTCCCGATACCAGGCATATGCCAGCTTGGCGTTGGCGATCGCCACCTTACCGCGCAGCGCCTTGGCCTCGTCGGTGCCCAGCGCGTCGATCTTCTTGTCGATCGCGGCGTCGATGCGGCTGACGAAGAAGGAGGCGACGCTCGCCAGCCGGTCGACCGGCTGCCCCTGCCGCACCCGCTCTTCCAGCCCGGTGACATAGGCCTCGGCGACGCGCCGATACGCGTCCTGCGCGAACAGCAGCGTGACGTTGACGTTGATCCCGGCGGCGATGGTGGCCGAGATCGCCGGGCCGCCGGCGAGCGTGCCGGGGATCTTGATCATCAGATTGGGCCGGTCGACTAGCTTCCAGAGCTTCTGCGCCTCGCTGATCGTCGAGTCGGTGTCGTCGGCGATGTACGGCGAGACCTCCAGGCTGACATAGCCGTCGGCGGCGTCGAGCTTGTCGTAGACCGGGCGCAGCGTGTCGGCGGCGGCCTGGATGTCCTCGATCGCCTGATGCTCGTAACGGTCGATCGTCGCCGCGCCCTCGTGATCCTTGTCATAGGCCGTCAGGCTCTGGTCGTAGGCGTCGCCATGCCCCATCGCCTTCTCGAATATGGCGGGGTTGGAGGTTACGCCGCTGAGGCTGTCGGCTTCCACCAGCTTCTTGAGGCCGCCCTCGTGCAGGAACTTGCGGTCTACGAAGTCGAGCCACACCGCGGTGCCGGCGGCGCTCAGGTCGTTGAGCTTGCCCATGATCTATTCCTTGTCGGTGGAGGCGGCTTCGGCGATCAGCGCCTTGGCCTTGGCGATGACGTTGTCGACGGTGAAGCCGAACTTATCCGCGAGCTTGGCGATCGGCGCGGACGCGCCGAAGGTGGACATGGTCACGGTGTCGCCATGGCTGCCGACATATTTCGCCCACCCCATCTCGCCGCCCATCTCGATTGCCAGGCGGGCCCTGGTCGCGGGCGGCAGGACGGCATCGCGATACGCCTCGTCCTCGCGCTCGAACCGGAACCAGCTCGGCAACGACACTACGCGGCTCTTCACGCCGTCGGACGCCAGCCGCTCGTGCGCCTGGACCGCCAGGGACAGTTCGGAGCCGGTCGCGATCAGGATCACCTCGGGCGTGCCGTCGCTGTCTGCCAGCACATAGCCGCCCTTCAGCACACCGTCCGCGGACGCATATTTGGTTCGATCAAGCGTCGGCAGCGCCTGGCGCGAGAAGATCAGGCAGGTGGGATGACTGGTCGCCTCCAATGCAGCCTTCCACGCCTGCGCGGTTTCGTTCGCGTCGCCGGGGCGGATCACATCCATGCCCGGGATCGCGCGCAGGGCCGCGAGCTGCTCGATCGGCTGGTGGGTCGGGCCGTCCTCTCCGACGCCGATCGAATCGTGTGTGAACACGAAGGCGACGGGCACCTCCATGATCGCGGCGAGCCGGATCGGCGGCCGCATATAGTCGGAGAAGACCATGAAGGTGGCGGTGTACGGCCGCACATAGGAGAGCGCCATGCCGTTGGCGATCGACCCCATGGCGTGTTCGCGGATACCCCAGTGGAAGTTGCGGCCGCCATAGCTGCCGGGCTCGAACGAGGGCGCGTCCTTGATATCGGTCTTGGTCGAGGGCGACAGGTCGGCGGCGCCACCGATCAGAGCGGGCAGCTTGGGGGCGAGCGCGTTCAGCACCTTGCCGCCCGCCTCGCGGCTGGCGATGCCCTTGGCGTCGGGCTCGAACGTCGGCAGGTCCGCCTGCCAACCTTCGGGCAGCTTGCCCTGGCGCATGAGCTGCAGCTCGGCCGCGAGATCGGGATATTGCTCGCCGTAGCGCGCAAACATCGCTTCCCACCCCTCGCGCCGCTTGCCGCCAAGCGCCGCCATCTGCGCGCGAAACCAGTCGGTCGCCTCGGTCGGCACGCGGAACTGCGCGTCCTCGGGCCAGCCATAGGCCTTTTTCGCGCCCTTGATCTCCTCCTCACCGGGCGCATCCGAGTGCGCCTTGTGCGTGCCGGCGAGCTTGGGGAAACCGATGCCGATGACAGAGCGGACCAGGATGAAGGTCGGCCGGTCGTCGGTGGCGCGGAACTGCTCGATCGCGGCGGCGAAGGCGTCGGTGTCCTCGGCGTCCTCGATCACCAGCGTCTTCCAGCCATAAGCGCTGAACCGCTTCGCCACGTCCTCGTCGAAGGCGAGATCGGTGCCGCCCTCGATGGTGATGTTGTTGCTGTCGTACACCCAGCACAGGTTCGCCAGCTTGAGGTGACCGGCGACCGACGCCGCCTCGCTGGCCACGCCCTCCATCAGGTCGCCGTCCGAGCAGAACGTGTACACGTCATAGTCGAATACGGGGAAATCGGGCTTGTTGAAGCGCGCGGCCAGCCAGCGCCCGGCGACCGCCATGCCGACCGAGTTGCCGCAGCCCTGCCCCAGCGGTCCGGTGGTGGTCTCGACGCCGGTGGTGTGCCGATATTCGGGGTGGCCGGGTGTCTTGGACGAGAGCTGGCGGAACTGCTTTATGTCGTCCAGGCTGACCGCCTCGGCGCCGGTCTTCTTGCCGTCGCGGTCGATCTCATCGACGCCCGCCAGATGGATCAGGCCGTAAAGCAGCATCGAGGCGTGCCCGACCGACAGCACGAAGCGGTCGCGGTTGGGCCAGTCGGGCGCCTTGGGATCATAGCGCAGGAAGCGGGTCCACAGCGTGGTGCCGATCGGCGCCAGCGCCATCGGCGTGCCGGGGTGGCCGGAATTCGCCTTCTGCACGGCATCCATCGCCAGCGTACGGATCGTGTCGATGGCGAGCCGCGCCGGCGACCCATCCTCGCGCAGATCGTCCTTGGGCCGTTCGGTCGTGGTGGTGGCGTCAGCCATGGGAACCCTCGCTCGCTTGACCTGCCGAACGCGGCAGGCCGGTTCGGGTTGCTCCCCTACCCGCTCGCCGCGTCCCGTTCCACCCTCGCCACGAGGCCGTCGCGGGCGAGGTAGGCGGCGGTCACCTCGGTGAGGAACAATCCATGCCCGACCACGCCGGGAATCGCCTGCAGGGCCGCCGCCAGCCGCGCCGGATCGCCGGAATCCCAGCCGTGCAGGTCCGCGACCAGATTGCCATTGTCGGTGCGGTAGGCACCGCCGTCGCGCTGCTCCACCCACTCGGCCCAGCGCTCAAGGCGGTGAAGCACGGAGGCGCGCGCGAAGGGCAGCACCTCCACCGGCAGCTTGGCCGCGCCGAGCCGCGCGACACGTTTTCCCGCATCGGCGATCACCACCATCCGCCGCGATGCCGCCGCCACCGCCTTTTCGCGCAGCATCGCGCCGCCCGCGCCTTTCACCGCGACCAGATCGGGGGCGATCTCGTCGGCGCCGTCGATGGTGAGGTCCACCATGGCCACATCGGCGAAGTCGAGCACCGCGATGCCGAGCGCCCGCGCCCGGGCGGCGCTGGCGTCCGACGTCGCCACCGCCTCGATCCGCAACCCTGCCGCGACCCGCCGCCCCAGCGCGGCAATCAGGAACGCGGCGGTGGAGCCGGTACCGAGCCCGATCAACATGCCGTCCTGCACCTCGGCCGCCGCCGCCTCGGCCGCCAGCCGCTTGTCCGCGTCCGCCATGACGCCGCGGGTAGCAGCCGCGAATCGTGCTGCAAAGCCGCATAAATTACGGCAGCAGGGATGGCGCATCGCATCGCGCTGGTGCATGGCGCCCCCGGTTTGCACGTTCCAAGACTCTCCTGGCTTATGATCTCCAGCGTTCATTGGCGGCCGGCATCGCTGGCCCTCCTCATCATGGTGGCTGCGTGCAGCCACGGCTCGGGCGCCGAAGGCGGCGGCCAGGGCGGTGGCGGCGGCAAGAGCGGTCGGGGCCAGAACCAGGGACCGCCGGAGGTAGGCTTCGTCGTGGTGCAACCCACGTCCGCGCCGCAGGAAGCCGAACTGTCCGGCCGCACCGCGGCGTACGAAAGCTCCGACGTGCGGCCGCAGGTCGGCGGTGTGATCCAGCGCCGGCTTTTCAAGGAAGGCACGCTGGTCCGCCAGGGCCAGCCGCTCTACCAGATCGACTCGTCGCTTTATCGCGCCGCGACCAACCAGGCCGCGGCGAACCTGCAGGCGGCGCAGGCCAATGCCGAGGCGACGCGCATCCAGGCCGAGCGTTACGCGCCGCTGGAGAAGATCCAGGCGGTATCCAAGCAGGAATACACCAACGCGGTCGCCGCGGCGCGCCAGGGCGGCGCGCAGGTGGCGCAGAACCGGGCGGCGCTGCAGACGGCGCGGATCAACCTTAAGTTCACCACCGTGCCCGCGCCGATCACCGGGCGGATCGGCCGCTCGCTGTTCACCGTCGGCGCGCTGGTCTCGCCCAGTCAGACGGACCCGCTGGCACAGATCCAGCGGCTCGACCCGATCTATGTCGACATCCAGCAATCCGCCGCCGACCTGCTGACCTTGCGCCGCGAGCTGTCGCAGGGCGGCGTCACCGCCGCCAGCGCGGCGGTGCGGCTGGTGCTGGAGGACGGCAGCGACTATCCCGCGACCGGCACGGTCGAGTTCGCCGAGGCGCTGGTGGATACCAGCACGGGGACGGTGACGCTGCGTGCCCGCTTCCCGAACGGCCAGGGCGTGTTGCTGCCGGGGATGTTCGTCCGGGCGAAGTTCACCCAGGCGATCAACCAGAACGCGTTCCTGGTGCCGCAACAGGCGATCTCGCGCGATCCCAAGGGCGGCGCGACGCTGTTCCTGATCGGCCCTGAGGGGAACAAGGCCGTGCAGCGCACCGTCAAGGCCGACCGGACCCAGGGCAAATACTGGGTGGTGACGCAGGGCCTCAAGGCGGGCGACAAGGTCGTCACGCAGGGTCTGGCGCAGCTCAAGCCCAACCAGCAGGTGAAGGCGGTGCCCGCCAATACGCCGGAGCGGCTGCAGCCGCCGCAGCAGGGCAAGGGCAAGGGCCAGGGCGGAGGCGGCCAGGGGGGCGGCGGCCAGGGCGGCGGGCGCGGCTGAGGCCAGACCATGTTGTCCCGCATCTTCATCGACCGGCCCATCTTCGCCTGGGTCATCGCCATCGTCGTGATGCTCGCCGGCATCGGCGGCATCATGGGGCTGCCGATCGCGCAATATCCCGACGTCGCGCCGCCGCAGGTGACGATCCGCGCGACCTATCCGGGCGCCAACGCGCAGACGCTGCAGAACTCGGTCACCCAGGTGATCGAGCAGACGCTGACCGGCATCGACGGCCTGCTCTATTTCCAGTCCTCCTCCTCGTCGCGCGGCCAGGTGACGATCACCGTCACCTTCGACAAGGGCACCGATCCCGACATCGCCCAGGTGCAGGTGCAGAACCAGGTGCAGCAGTCGCTCTCGCGGCTGCCGCAGCAGGTGCAGCAGCAGGGGCTGATCGTCCGCAAGTCCAACCCGGACTTCCTGCTGATCGCCGGCGTCTACGACTCCACCGACCAGCGCACGTCGCAGGACGTGTCCGACTATCTCGTCTCCAACCTCCAGGACCCGCTGGGGCGGATCAAGGGCGTGGGCGACACCAACGTGTTCGGCTCGCAATATGCCATGCGGATCTGGCTCGATCCGGTGAAGCTCGCCGCCTTTCAGCTGATGCCCGGCGACGTGGTGACCGCGATCACCAACCAGAACACCGACGTCTCGGCGGGCGAGATCGGCGCGCAGCCCTCCCCTCCCGACCAGTATCTCGACGCGACCGTCACCGCTCAATCACGCCTGCAGACGCCCGCGCAGTTCGCCGACATCATCCTCAAGACGCAACCCAGCGGGGCGACCGTGCGCATCCGCGACGTCGGCCATGTCGAACTGGGCGCGGAGGATTACTCGACGATGAGCCGGGTCAACCGGCATCCCGGCGCCGGCATCGCCGTGCTGCTGTCGCCGGGCGCCGACGCGCTCAAGACGGCGGTGCTGGTGAAGGGGGAGATCGCCAAGGAGGCCAAGCGCTTCCCCGCCGGCTTCCAGGTCGCCTACGCCAACGACTCGACCGACTTCATCAAGCTGTCGATCCACGAGGTGGTGAAGACGCTGATCGAGGCGATCATCCTCGTCGTCATCGTCATGTTCGTGTTCCTGCAGAGCTGGCGCGCGACGCTGATCCCGACCATCGCCGTCCCGGTGGTGCTGCTCGGCACCTTCGCGGTGTTCTACGTCGCGGGCTTCTCGATCAACACGCTGACGCTGTTCGGGCTCGTGCTGGCGATCGGCCTGCTGGTCGACGACGCGATCGTCGTGGTCGAGAATGTCGAGCGGCTGATGGAGGAAGACCCGGACAAGAGCCCGCGCGACGCGACCATTCAGTCGATGGAGGAGATCTCGGTCGCGCTGATCGCGATCGCGCTGGTGCTGTCCGCGGTGTTCCTGCCGATGGCCTTCTTCGGCGGCTCGACCGGCGTCATCTACCGCCAGTTCTCGCTGACCGTCGTGTCGGCGATGGTACTGTCGGTGCTGGTCGCCCTGATCCTGTCGCCCGCCCTGACCGCGACGCTGCTCAAGCAGAAGAAGCAGGACGAGGACGGCAACCCGATCGAGGACAGCTGGTTCGGGCGGCGGCTGCCACGCGTGGCGCATGGCGTGACGGTCGCGCGCGACAAGTTCAACCGCGGCTTTGACACGGTCAGCGAGCGGTACCGCAACGGCGTGCGCCGGGCGATCGACCGCAAATGGCTGTTCCTGCTGATCTATGCCGGCGTGGTGGTGCTGCTCGCCATCCTGTTCCTGCGCCTGCCGACCGGCTTCCTGCCGACCGAGGACCAGGGCATCGCGCTCGTCCAGTTCCAGCTGCCCGCGGGTGCCACCCTGAACCGCACGACCGAGGTGCAGAACCAGGTCGAGGCCTATCTGGCGCATAGCGAGCACAACAACGTCAAGACGATCTTCTCGGCGGTCGGGCGCGGCTCGGGCGGCGCGCCGGGCGGGCAGAATACCGGCCTCGCCTTCCTGGCGCTGTCCGATTACGATGTGCGGACGGGCAAGCAGAACGGGGCCGACGCGATCACCGGCCGCGCCTCGGGCGCGCTCCACAATATCCGCGACGCGCAGGTCTATGCGCTGATCCCGCCCGCGATCCGCGGCCTCGGCCAGTCGAACGGGTTCACCATGGAGCTGCAGAACACCGGCAACATGCCGCTCCAGCAGTTCGAGGCGGAGCGCGACAAGCTGCTCGCCAAGGCGATGGCCGATCCGTCGCTGGTCGGCGTGCGGCTGAGCGAGCTGCCCGACGTGCCGACGCTGCAGGTCAACATCGACCAGCAGAAGCTCGCCGCGCTCGGGCTGACGCAGGCGGACGTCAACGCCACGCTGTCGACCGCCTGGGGCGGGCGCTACGTCAACGACTTCCTCGATCGCGGTCGCGTCAAGCGGGTCTATGTCCAGGGCGACGCGGCCTACCGCTCCGCGCCGACCGACCTCAACCAATGGTATGTCCGCGGCTCGTCGGGGCAGATCGTGCCCTTCTCGTCGATCGCGACGGTGAGCTGGGGTCAGGCGCCGGTCAGCCTGTCGCGGTTCAACGCGCTGCCTTCCTATGAATTCCAGGGCTCGGCCGCGCCCGGCAAGAGCTCGGGCCAGGCGATGCAGCGGATGATGGAGCTGGCACAGCAGGTGCCGGGCACCAGCGTCGCCTGGTCGGGCCTGTCGTTCCAGGAGCGGCTGTCGTCGGGGCAGGCGCCGGTACTCTACGGCCTGTCGCTGCTGGTGGTCTTCCTGTGCCTGGCCGCGCTCTACGAAAGCTGGTCGATTCCGCTGGCGGTGCTGCTGGTGATCCCGCTCGGCCTCGTCGGCGCGATCATCCTGGTGACTTTGCGCGGCCTCATCAACGACGTGTATCTCCAGATCGGGCTGCTGACGACGATGGGGCTCGCGTCCAAGAACGCGATCCTGATGATCGAATTCGCCGAGCAGGCCGAGCGCAAGGGGGCGCGCGTGATCGACGCGGCGCTGGAGGCCGCCAAGATCCGCCTGCGGCCGATCCTGATGACCTCGTTCGCCTTCATCTTCGGCGTCTTCCCGCTCGCCATCTCGACCGGCGCGGGCGCCAACAGCCGCATCGCGATCGGCACGGCGGTGATCGGCGGGATGCTGACCGCGACGCTGCTGGCGGTATTCTACATCCCGCTGTTCTTCGTGCTGGTGCGGCGCTGGGCGCGCGACGGCGTCGCGAAACTGCGCGGCAAGCCGACCGGCTTTCAGGGCCCGCATGGCAAGGACGAGGGCGATGGCGGCGGTGACGGCGGGCCGCCCCCGGCCCCGCCGCAGCTGCCCGCGCCGCCGGCACGCCCGCTGCTGCCGGAGCCGTCGTGATGCGCCGTGCCGTCCTGCTGCCGCTCGTCCTCGCGGGATGCAGCCTCGCGCCGCATTATGTCCGGCCGGCGCTGCCGACGCCGCCGTCCTGGCCGGTCGGCGACGCTTATCTCCAGCAGACCGAGGCGGCGCTGCCGTCGGTCAGCTACCCTCAGGTGTTCACCGACCCGCGGCTGCAGCAGGTCATCGCCCGCGCACTCGCCAACAATCGCGACCTGAGGATCGCCGCCGCCAACATCGCCGCGGCGCGCGCGCAATACCGGATCCAGCGCGCCGACCTGCTCCCCGAGATCGACGCCGAAGGCCGCTACAGCTATTCGGGCGGCGGCCGGAACGCGAGCACGACGGGCGCCAGCGGGTCGAGCGGCGGCACGGGCGGGACTGGAACGGGAACGGGCACAGGAACCGGGACCGGGACGGGAGCCGGCGGCACGGGCATCACATCTTCGAACGGCGGCAGCACGTTCACCGCGACAATCGGCACCACGGCGTTCGAGGTCGACCTGTTCGGCCGCATCCGCTCGCTCACCACGGCCGCGCTCAACCAATATTTCGCGACCGAGGCAGGCGCGCGCGCTACCCGGCTGACGCTGGTCGGCGACGTCGCCGACGCCTGGCTGCAGCTCGCCGCCGACCGCTCGCTGCTCAAGGTCGCCGCCGACACCGCCAAATCGGCCGAGGTCAGCGTGCGGCTCACCCGTGCGCGGCTGGAGGGCGGCGTCTCGGCACGGACCGATCTGGCCCAGGCGCTGCAGGTGCTCGACACCGCGCAATCGGATCTCGCGCTGCAGACCACGCTCGTCGCGCAGGACGGAAATGCGCTTCAGCTGCTCGTCGGCCAACCGATCGAGGGCGCGCTGCTGCCGCAGTCGATCGACGAGGCCGCGCCCACCGTCACCGCACTCCCGGCCGGGCTCGACAGCAGCGTGCTGCTGCGCCGCCCCGATGTGGTCGAGGCCGAGTATCAGCTGCGCGCCGCCAATGCGGAAATCGGCGCGGCGCGCGCGGCGCTGTTCCCGCGGCTGTCGCTGACCGGGCTTGCCGGCTTTGCCTCCAGCGCGCTCAGCGCGCTCTTCACCGGCGGCGCCTTCTCCTATTCGGTCGCGCCGTCGACCAGCTACTCCATCTTCCGAGCGGGCGCCGCGCGGGCGGGCGTCGCCTACAGCCAGGCGCAGCGCGACGCCGCGCTCGCCACCTACGAGCGCGCGATCCAGAGCGCCTTCCGCGATACCGCCGATGCGCTGGCGCGCCAGGGGACGATGCAGGCGCAGCTCGATGCGCAGCGGCGCTTCACGGCGGCTGCCGCCGATACGGTCAATCTGGTCAACGCGCGCTACGATGCGGGCGTCGACGAGTTCCTGTCGAGCCTGGATGCGCAGCGCCAGCTCTACACCGCGCAGCGCACGTTGGTGAACACGCAACTGACGGCCGCCACGAATCGGGTCGATCTTTACCGGGCGCTGGGCGGCGACGCGACCCTCGACGTCAAGCCGACCGGCCCTTGACAGGGGAGTCGTGCTGCGCCGATGCTGCGCAACATGGCGACCAATCCCGCGGATTTCTTCCGCTCCATGCTCGGTGAATGGGAGAAGCTGGCCAACGGCGTGGGCGGGGACATGCTCAAGTCGGAGGAATGGTCGCGCGCGATGAACGCAGGCACGAACGCGAACGTGCAGGCGCAGGGAGCGGTAAAGGACACCATGGCGCGCGCGCTCGCCGCCGCCAACATGCCGAGCCGGGCGGAGTTCGAGGACCTGTCCGCGCGCATCGGTCGCATCGAGGCGAGTCTGGCGCGGATCGAGGCGGCGGTCATCGCCGATGATGGCGTGGACCGGCCCAGGCCGACCCGCGGGCGCAAACCTCCCGGCGTTGCGGCTTGACCGGCCCTGACCCGTCATGCCGGCCTTATGCCGGAATCCACCTCAGGATGGGCCATGCCGTCGGAACTACGGCGGGCCGTTGGAGCGCGTCCTGCAGCGGATCCCGGCACAAGGCCGGGATGACGGCGGTGTAGCGCGATGGCGACCTTCGCCCCGGACCTTTCGGTTCCTGACCTGATCGATTCCGCCGCGACGGAGTTCGAGCGCGCACTCCAGCGCAACCTCAAGGGCCTCGACTATTTCACCACCGCCGGCCCGCAGCTCGGCGCCAGCCCCAAGGACGTGCTGATCGCGCGCGGGACGATGCGGCTCTACCATTATCGCCCGCGCGTCGACGACGTGTATCGCGTGCCGCTGCTGCTGGTGATGGCGACGACCAACCGCGGCTACATCTTCGACATGGTGCCCGGGCAGAGCCTGGTCGAATATCTCCAGCTCGCCGGGTTCGACGTGTTCATGCTCGATTGGGAAGCGCCCCGGCCCGAGGAGCGGACGCTGACGCTCGCGGACTACGTGCTCGATTTCCTCCCCGCCGCCGTCGATCGGGTAAAGGCCGAGACGGGCGAGCCGGACCTGACGGTGGTCGGCTATTGTTTCGGCGGCGTGCTGGCGCTGCTCTGGGCGGCGCTGGAGGGTCCCGCGGCCGGGCTGAAGAACCTGGTCGCCTTCACGACGCCGGTCGATTTCCACCGGATGGACATGTTCCAGGCCTGGGCCGATCGGCGCTTCTTCGATGTCGACCGGCTGGTGGACACGCTCGGCAACTGCCCCGGCGATTATCTCTACACCGCCTTCGACATGCTGCGCCCGGCGGCACGCACCGCGCTGGCGATCCGCGTCGCCGACCAGCTGCACGACGATGCCTTCATCAAGTCCACCCGCATGTTCGATCGCTGGGCCAGCGACATCCTGCCGCTCGCCGGCGAATATTTCCGCGAGACGACCAAGGCGCTGATGTGGGGCAATCGGCTGCTCGACGGCAGCATGTCGGTGGCGGGCCGGCCGGTGGAGCTGGGGTCGATCACCGTGCCCTTCCTCCACGTCGCCGCCCAGCACGACCATATCGTGCCGACCGCGGCCAGCGCGCCCCTGCTCGGGATGATCGGATCGGGCGACAAGGAGGAGGTGGTGCTGAAGGGCGGTCATGTCAGCCTGGTCGCCGGCGGCAATGCCGTGAAGCGGCTATGGCCCAAGCTGGCGGACTGGCTGGGCGGGAGATCGACATGAGCCACCGCATCCGGCGTTTCCGGCCCGACGACCGCGATCGGGTCGCGGCCTTCGCGCAGGCGCTGCCCGCGCACGACCTGCTGTTCCTGGGCCGCGACCTGTCCCACCCGCGCGTGATCGAGGCGTGGCTCCAGGCGATCCAAGACGGCTGGATCGACGGCCTGATCGCGGTCGATGTCGACGCCGCGGGCGAGCCGGTGGTCGCGACGGCGGCGCTGGTGCGCGACCCGCTCGGCTGGAGCGCGCATGTCGGCGAGGTGCGCCTGCTGGTCAGCGCCGAGCGGCGTGGCGCCGGGCTCGGGCGCGATCTGCTGGAGGGGATCTTCGCGATCGCGCGCGCGCACGGGCTCGCCAAGCTGTCGGCGCGCATGACGGTCGACCAGACGGGTGCGATCGCGCTGTTCGAAAGCCTGGGCTTCCGCGCCGAGGCGCTGCTGAAGGACGAGGTGCGCGGGCGCGACGGGCGGAGCCACGATCTCGCCATCCTCAGCCTCGATCCCGCGCGCGCGGAGCGGCGCAGCCAGGCGTTCGGAATGGCGCAGGAAACATAAGCGCGCCGAACGGGTTGTGTTTGGAAACGTAAGGAGAATCGGGCCGATGGCCTCCGCCGCCCTGAACATCAAGCCGTCCGCCGCGGTCCGCGCGCCGTCCGCTCTCCTCGCCTTCACCGAACTGCCGCGAGCGATCGCCGAGTGGGGCCAGCTGGCGCTGTCCGTCCCGGCGCTGATGGCCAGCGCGCCGCGCGGCGACGGGCATCCGGTGCTGGTGCTGCCGGGCTTCATGACGACGGACACATCGACGCGGGTGCTGCGCCGCTTCCTCAAGGCGCTCGGATATGACGCGCACAGCTGGAACCTTGGCCGCAATCTAGGTCCGCGCGCGATCGGGCAGCAGGGCGAACATCTCGTCGCCCGGCTGCGCGAGATCCATGAGGCGACGGGACAGAAGGTGTCGCTGGTCGGCTGGAGCCTGGGCGGCGTCATGGCGCGGCTGCTTGCGCGTCGCGCGCCCGATGCGGTGCGACAGGTCGTCACGCTCGGTTCGCCCTTTGCCGGCTCGCCCAAGGCGTCCAACGTCTGGCGGCTCTACGAGCTGATGTGCGGCAGCAGCATCGACGACCACCAGCATCGCCGTCACCTGGCCGAAGTCGCCGCGCCGCCGGCGGTGCCCACCTCGGCGATCTACTCGAAGGGCGATGGCGTCGTCGCGTGGCAGAACTGCCGCGAAAAGGAGACCGAGCTGGCCGAGAACATCGAGGTGCATGGCAGCCATTGCGGGCTCGGGGTCAATCCGGCGGTGCTCTATGCCGTCGCGGACCGGCTGGCGCGCAAGGAAGGCGACCGGCGGCGGTTCGACGGCAAGCGCTTCGGCGCGTGGATGTACCCGGCGGGCGATGCCTAGGTATCGGCTACCGCAATCCTCTCCCGCAAACGCGAGAGAGGATTTGCCGTTCAGCCCCGATCCGAGCCGCCGCCCCGCATCGCACCCACCGCGTCGCGGCCGAACTGGGCGATAAGCTCGCCGATCTCGCGGGCCTGCCCCATCGCGCGGCTGGATTGCTCGCGGAGATATTCCCCCTGGATCTGCATGACGGAGGAGAGGTCCGTCGCCTGCGCCGCCTTGCGCATCGCGATGAACGCCTCGTGCGCGTTCTGCTCGGCCTGATCGATCATCTTGAGGCCGATCTGCTGGTTATTCTGCGCGACCTTCTGGCCGCCTTCGCGCAGCGCCTCGCCGGCGCGGCGCGCGGGTTCCACCACGCGGTCATTGAAGGCGGTGCGCGCCTGCTCGCCGGCATCGCGCATCCGGTCGGTCGCGGTCTTGGCGAAGTTGGCGGCCTGATCGGTCGCCGACGTCGCCTGGTCCGCCGCGGCGTCCGCGTTCTGCTTCGCCTCCTCGGCGGCGGTGGTCGCGCCGTTCGTAGTGTCGTCTGCCATGATCAAGCTCCTTTCCTGCGGGCCTGCTTGCGCGCGGGCCGATTGTCGTTGTCCTCAACCGGCGGCGCGCCATCTTGTTTCGGGGGCGCGGCTTGCGCCGCGGCGGCGTTCAGCGCCTCGAACGACTGACGCAGCGTCGCGGCCATCGCGTCGGGATCGGGCAGCATGTCGCGGTCGGCGGTGAATGACACCGCGATCGTCGGCCCGTAGCTGTAGATCGGGAAGATGATCCCCATCGAGTCGAACAACGGCGCGGTGCCGTACATGCCGACCATCCGCGCGCCGGCGAAATAGAGCGGCACGCGGCTGCCCGGCACGTTGGTGACCACGCAATTGTATAGGGGCGCGTGCGCATTGGCGGCACCGACGCGGGTGTAGAGCCGCGCCGCCAGCCCCGCCAGCGCGCTCGGCATCAGCTGCGAATAGTCGGCCAGCGCCCGCGCCCCCACCGCGTTGGTCATCGCCTTGGAATTGACCGCCTCGTCGTGGACGAAGCGCAGCCGCTCCAGCGGGTCCTCCACCTGCGTGCCGAGCCCGACCACCATCGCCGACACCAGGTTGCCCATCGCCGCCTTCTCGCCCTCGCCGCGCACGGAGATGGGCGCCATCGCGGTCATGGTGTCCTTGGGCAGTTCGCTCTTGCCCTTCAGATACTCCCGCAGCGCGCCGCCGACGATCGACAGGATGACGTCGTTGACGGTCGCGTCCGGCACCGCCGCCTTGATCGCGCGGACGTCGGCGAGCTTGAAGGGCACCGCGTCCCAGACCCGGTGCGCGGAGACCTTGGCGTTGAAGCGCGTCCTGGGCGCGGGCCGGGCGTTGCGGACCGACACGTCGCCTTTCCCGACCTGCGCCGCCAGCCGGCCGATGCCGGGCAGCGAGCGGCCGATCGTCTCCATGACCCGCATCGGCTGGACGAGGCTGTTGAAGTAAGAGCGGCTGAGCAGCTCGGCGACCCGCGGCATGCTCTCCGGCTGCCAGGCGTCGGCCCTGGCGGGCGGCGTCATGTCGGCGTCGAGCTCATGGACGGCAGCCGACATCTCGACGCCCGACATGCCGTCGATCGCCGCGTGATGGACCTTGGAGACGAGCGCGAAGCAGCCGGGTGGCAGCCCCTCGATATCGTCCAGCCCCTCGATGATCGTGAACTCCCAGAGCGGCCTGGTGAGGTCCATCGGCCGGGCGTGGAGCCGCGCCACCTGGATGCACAGCTGCCGCCAGTCGCCGGGCCTGGGCAGCGCGATGTGGCGGACGTGGAACTCGATGTCGAACTCGGGGTCCTCGATCCAATAGGGATGATCGAGATCGAACGGCACGCGCACCAGCCGCTGGCGGAACGAGCGCGCGCCGCCCAAGCGTTCCTCGATGAAGCGCAGGATGTCCTTGAAGCGGACGAAGCCGCCGGGCGCGGTGGCAGGATCGTAGATGCCGACCGAGCCGATGTGCATCGGCGTGTGCGGCGTCTCCAGATAGACGAACGACGCGTCCTGCGCGCTCAGCTGCTGCATATCGCTCTCCTGCCCGCCCGACGCCGTCGCGTGCGGCGGAGGGTCCATGCTGGACCGGTTAACGCAGGAGGGCAATCCGCGTTGCCGGCCGAGCGGGCGGCGAAGCCGCGCTCGCCGGAGCCGCACGTTGACAATCGTGAAGCCGCGATGGAGCTTTCCGGGGGTCGAACGGGGGGTTGGGCGATGCAGGTGGGAGGCGTCGAGCGACGGGGTGCGATCATCGGGGCCGCACTGCTGCTGGTGATCCTGGTCGCCGCGGTGCTGATGCTGTCGAGGCCGCAATCCGGACCTGACCACGGCGCCGTCTTCCAGGATCTGCCGGCCCTGGCCAAACTGCCCCGCCCCGCCGTTCCCGTCCCGATCCCAGGCGCGCGGCCGGCCGAGCGCACCGGCATCGTGGCGCCCCTCGCAACGGCCAGCGCCGGTGCGACCGCGGGCGGCGACCTCACGCTCGCCGCCGAAGTGCGATCGGACCGTCATGCGATCCTCGATATCGACGGCACGCTGCGCGAAGCCGATGTCGGCGCCGACAAGCTCAGGGCGCAGGTCGCGCGGCAGGACGACACGATCGCTGCCCAACGCCAGGCACTGGAGAACGGAGCGACGCCGGCGGCCGATCGCAGCGATGCCGAGGCGGTGTTGGCGGCGGCCGTGCAAATGAACGAGGCCGCCCGCGCCAGCCTGTCTCGTTACGAGTCCACCCGATCGGCGCTGCTGGACCGAAAGACGTCGCTCCAGCGACGCGACGCCGAGATCACATCCCGGCTGAAGCGATAGCGGAAGCGGCGATTCCGGCACGGCACCGGCCCGAGCGCGCCGAGCTCGGCCGCGATCCTACTTGCCGAACCCGACCACGTCCTGGAGGAAGCGCTTCAGCTCGATCAGCCCCTCCGGCCCGCCGCGCCCGGGCATGCTCGCCGCCGGTCTGCTGCATGCGCGGGTGCTCCTCGTGTCCGAGCATGCGATGAGCACCCCGGGCGCTAGTCCGCCGCCACCGGCCCGCTCGGCGCCGAGGGGCGGCGGGTGAACCACACCATTATCGTGATCGATCCGCAGATCAGCGCCGACAGGCGGAACAGGTCGTCCGACGCGAGCAGATAGGCCTGGCCGGTCAGCTGCCGGGTAATCACGCCGGTCGCCTGCGCCGCGCTCATGCCCATCGCCTGCAGCTGGTCCATCGCCTGGCGCAGCGGGTAGCCGTTCCCCACCGTCTCCGCGATGCGGCTCTGGTGCAGCGTCGCGCGCCGATCCCACATCGTCGTCACGATCGAGGCTGCGAACGAGCCCGCGATGATGCGGCTGAAGTTCGACAATCCGGTCGCCGACGGCAGCCGTTCGGGCGGGATGCCGTTGAGGACGATGGTCGACATCGACAGGAAGAACGTGCTCATCGCCGCGCCCTGCACCAGCGACGGCAGGATCAGCGTCCACAGATCGACGCCGGTCGTGAACTGCGAGCGCATGAAATAGGACGCGAAGAACGCGACATAGGCGAAGCTCGCCAGCAGCCGCGTGTCGTACTTGCCCGACAGCCGGGCGACGAACGGGGTCAGGATCACCGCGACGAACCCGCCCGGGGCGGCCACCAGCCCCGCCCAGCTGGCAGTGTAGCCCATCTGCGTCTGCAGCCACAGCGGCAGCAGCAGGATGTTGGCGAAGAACACCGCGTAGGAGAGCGCGAAGGCGATGCCGCCGATGGTGAAATTGCGCCGCGTGTAGAGTGTCAGGTCGACGATCGGGTTCGCCTCGGTCAGCTCCCAGATCACCCAGGCGGCGAACGCGACCAGCGCGATCGCCGTCAGCACGACGATGCGGGTCGAGTTGAACCAGTCGTCATCCTTGCCGAGATCGAGCATGACCTGGAGCGAGCCCACCCAGACCACCAGCAACGCCAGCCCGACCGTGTCGATCGGCAGCTTGCGGGTCGGCGTCTCGCGGGTCTTGAGATTGGTCCAGCACACGAACGCGCAGGCGAGGCCGACCGGCACGTTGATGAGGAAGATCCAGCTCCAGTGATAATTGTCGGAGATGTAGCCGCCCATGATCGGCCCGAGGATCGGCCCGACCAGCGTCGTCATCGACCAGATGCCGAGCGCAGTGGCGCGCTTCTGCGGCGGGAACACCGAAATCAGCAGCGCCTGGCTACCCGGCATCATCGGCCCGGACACCGCGCCTTGCATGACGCGGAAAACGATCAGCGACGGCAGGCTCCAGGCGATGCCGCACAGGAACGAGGCGACCGTGAACAGGAACACCGCGGTGCAGAACACGCGCACCACGCCGAAGCGGCCCATCAGGAAGCCGGTGAGCGGGACCGCGATCCCCTGCGCGACCGCAAAGGCGGTGATGACCCAGGTCGACTGATCCGAGGCGACGCCCAGATTGCCCGCGATGGTGGGGAGCGAGACGTTGGCGATGGTCGAATCGAGCACCTGCATGAAGGTGGCGATCGCCAGGAAGAAGGCGATCAGCGCGAGACGGCCGCCAGCAAATGGGGGGAGTGCGGGTGCGGGGGGAAATTTGGCCGTAGCCATCACGTCACTTCGTCATGCCGGGCTTGTCCCGGCATCCACGTCAGGCCACGCTGACCGGTGTGAGAGAGCGCCAGCCATGCGTTTACATCCTGGCCAGCCGGTTCAACGGGACTCTCTATGTCGGCGTGACATCCAACCTGATCGGGCGTCTGATTCAGCATCGCGCCGGAACGTTCAAAGGGTTCACCGCGCGCTATGGCGTTCACTGGCTCGTCAGGTTCGAGATGGCTGACACTATGGAGGCTGCCATCGCTTCCGAGAAGCGGATCAAGAAGTGGCCGCGTGAATAGAAGCTCAACCTGATCGAGCGTAGCAACCCGGCCTGGGATGATCTGGCCGTCGGGCTTGGACTCCCCCCCTTGGGCTAATCCGAACGTGGATGCCGGCACGAGGCCGGCATGACGGGAGCGCGTCACCGGTTGCTCGCGATGATCTGCGCGATGCGGGCCTCGACCGCGGGGTCGCGGATGTCGGTCGATTGCCCGCGATAGGCCTGTGCCGCCGGCGCGCCGAGGCGCTGGCCGGAGGTGTCCGCGGTGTCCACGGTCGCCTTGACCGACAGCCCGACGCGCAGCGGATTGGCCCTGAGCTCGCGCGGGTCGAGCGCGATGCGGACTGGCACGCGCTGCACCACCTTGATCCAATTGCCGCTGGCGTTCTGCGGCGGCAGCAGTGCAAAGGCAGCGCCCGAGCCCGCGCCGATGCCGATGACGCGGCCGTGGAACACGGT
Source organism: uncultured Sphingomonas sp. (assembly GCF_964250165.1). Lineage (GTDB taxonomy): Bacteria > Pseudomonadota > Alphaproteobacteria > Sphingomonadales > Sphingomonadaceae > Sphingomonas. The sequence continues at coordinate 39,989 of NZ_CAXUEK010000008.1, forward strand.
GCCGCCGCCATAGACGTCCGCCGTCACCCGGGCGGGCTGGCCGAGCCGCACGTCGCGCAGCTGCGTCTCGCGCAGGTTCGCGTCGATCCACACCCGCTGCAGCGGCACCACCGCCATCAGCGGCGTGCCCGCCGCGACCTGCTGACCGAGCTGCACCTGGCGCTGCGCCACCACCCCGTCGATCGGCGCGGTCAGCTGCATGTGGCCGCGCATGATCGCGGCGCGGCGCACCGCGGCGATGGCGGCGAGCACCTGCGGGTTGGTGCCCGCGTCGGTGCCCTGGACCGCCGCCTGGCTCTGCGCCTGCGACGCCTGCGCAACGGTAAGCTGCGCGCGCGCGACCTTGACCGCGTCGGCGGCGTGGGACAGCTCCTCGCCCGAGATCGCGCCCTCGGCCGCCGCGCCGCGCCGGCGCCGGTAATCGTCACTCGCCCGCGCCAGCTCGGCGCGCGCCAGCACCACCTGCGCGGACGCGCCGCCGACCTGGGTGATGGCGCCCCGCGTCGCGCGCACCGCCCGCGCCAGCTCCGCCTCGGCCTGCGCCAGGCCGACATCGGCGGTCGCCGCGTCGAGGTCGATCAGCGGCTGGCCCGCCTTAACCGCCTGGGTATTGTCGGCATGGATCGCCAGCACCGTGCCGGGATCGCGCGCGGTGATCGCCACCACGTCGCCCGCGACATAGGCGTCGTCGGTCTCCTGCTCGGGCTTGGCGAGGACGACGGCGAACAGGAACCAGCCGAGCGCCGCCACGGCGGCGACGAGCGCGAGCGTGATCAGCCCGCGCCGGCGCGCGCGCGGGTTGCCCCGCCCCGGCGGCGCAACGGTTTGCTGCGGGTCGGACGGTACCTGCGCCTCGGGGGCCGCGGGGACGCGGGCGTCGGTCATTGCGGTGATCCTTGTGCCGGCTGCGCCGCGATGGGGGCGAAGCCACCGCCCAGCGCCAGCACCAACTGCACGCGCGCGCGCGCGGCGTCAGTGGCGAGATTGGCCTGATCGAGCTCGGCGTCGAGCAGCCGCACGTCGGTGTCGACCAGGTCGAGTTTCGAGTCGAGCCCGCTGGCGACCCGGACATTGTTGAGGTGCGCCGTCTGGCGGAGCCCTCGGACGACGCTCGCCTGCTGCTCGCTCGCGCGGCGCAGGTTGGCCGTCTGCGACAGCGCATCGGCCGCCTCGCGCGCCGCGCCGACGACGCGTGCATTGTAATCGGCGACCGCGACGTCGACCGCCGCCACCGCCCCGGCCAGCCCCGCGCGCAGCCGCCCCGTGTCGAACACCGGCAGGCTCAGCGCCGGGCCGGCGCCGATGGTCGCGGCATCTAGCGAGAACAGGTTGCCGAGCCCGATCGCCTGCAGCCCGACCAGCCCGCCGAGGTTGATGTTGGGGTAGTAGGCCCGCCGGGCCGCCAGCCGCCCGGCTTGCGCCGCTTCGATCCGCGCCTGGGCGGCGGCGATGTCGGCGCGGCGGCCCAGCAGATCGGCGGGCAGCGTCGCCGGGATCGGCAGCGCCGCGTCGAGCTTCAGCGCCGTCGGGCCGATGCCTGCCGCATAACCCGGTCCGTGCCCCGCCAGCGCCGCCAGTGCGTCCGTCGCGAGCACCCGGGCCCCCTCCGCCCCGGTCAGCGCCTCGCGCGCCTGGGCGAGCAGCGTCTCGGCCGCGGCCTGCTGGACCTTGCTCGCCAGCTGGTTCCGGATTTGCGCGCGGACGAGGCGGAGATTGTCCTCGCGTGCGCCGATCGTGCGCCGCGCGATACCGGCCTGGATCTCGGCGCGCGCGAGATCGAGATAGGTCTGCGCCACTGCGCCGGCGAGCGCCAGCCGCGCCGCCTCGCCGTCCAGCGCGGCCGCGCGAACCGACGCGCGCGCGCCCTCGATCGTCGCGCGCTGACGGCCGAACAGGTCGAGGTCATAGGCCAGGTTGACGCCCGCGGTGCCGACGAACCGGACCGTGCCGGCATAAGGCGGCGGGATCTCGTACACGCCCGACAGCCGCGCGACCTGCGGCTGGACGGAGAGCGAGGCGTCCGGCCCGCGCTCGGCGCGGCGGGCGGAGAGCGTCGCGCCGGCCTGCTCGACCCGGGCGAGCGCCGCCTGCAGGTTCGGGCTGCCCGCGGTCGCGTCCGCCACCAGCCGGTCGAGCTGCGGATCGCCGAAGCTCCGCCACCATTCGGGGTCGATCGCCGGCGCGGGTGCGCCCGTCAGCCCAAGCGCGGCGGGCGTGGTCGGCGTCAGCGCCTGCTCGGTGCGTGGCGCGGCGCAGGCCGCGACGGTCAGGCCGAGCAGCAGGGCGATCCGCCTCACCGGGCCTTCTCCTCCAGCGTCAGCCGCAGCCGCTGCAGCACCGCCAGGGCTTGAGCGAGGTCGTCGGCCGACCAATCCTCGATCCAGCCGTTCCACGCCGCCGCGACCTTGCTGCGCACCTCCTGCGCCTTCGCGTGGCCGGCAGGGGTGAGCGTGAGCGTGACCAGCCGGCGGTCGTCCTCGCTCCGCTCGCGCTCCACCCAGCCCTTCGCCGCGAGCGTGTCGAGGAGGCGGGTCGTCGCGCCCTTGTCATAGGCCAGATCGCGCGCGAGCGCGGCGCAGGTCTGACCGCGCCCGAACACGATCGAGACCAGCGCGTGCCACTGGATGTACGTCATCCCCTCGGCCGCGAACACCGGCTCCAGCCCGGTCTGGGCGAGCTGGTGCACGCGCCGCGCCAGATAGCCGATCGACGTCTCCGGTGCGAAGTCGGTCGCGGAGTAGAAGCCCATGATTGTTGCCAAGGCAATAATTGCCGCGGCAAGTCAAGGCTGGTTCGGAAACGCCGCGTCGGCGCTATTGCGAGCCGTGCCCCGGCTCGGCAGGGGGCGCGGCGGCGGCCTGGACGCGCGCCTCGCCCGCCGCCCCGGCGTCGCCGCCGCCGTGCGGCACGGGTGCGTCGATCGGACTGTTGGGCGTCGCTGCGCCGGCCGGTCCAAGGTTCGTCGCCGCGGATGCGCCGCCCAGGCCGCCGCCGCCGGTGGGCTGGTCCAGCGTATCGTCGTGCAGCACCGCCGCCGCGGTCGCGTCGTCACGAAGCTCGGGCGCATCGGCGTCCGGCGCGCTGCTGGGCTGATCGGTCGGCATGGTGAAGCTCCTTCGCGGCGCTCAACGCGCCAGGTGGTTAACGGTTCGGCAGGACGGGCGCCCTACGCTGGAGCGCCATGGTCACCGCCGTCCGCAAGCCCGCCGCGCCGGCGCTCGTCGAGCAGCGCCGGGCCGAGCGCCATGAGGTCAACGTCACGCGAGCGACCGCGCGCGGCCATGGCGAACCGCCTGCCGCCGCGGCGCTGGTCGACCTCTCCATCTATGGCTGCCGCCTGCTGGTCGCGGAGGCGTCCGAGCCTGGGGCGCGGCTGTGGCTGCGGCTCGACGGCGGCTGGCCGATCGCGGCCACGGTGGTGTGGGCGGACGCTGGCCGGATCGGCTGCCGCTTCGATGCGCCGATCGCCAACGCCACCATGCGTCGGTTCACCCGCGGCGGCTGAGGCCTGCGCCGGATCGTCAAGCTTTCTGATCGCTGACGGGGCGGTTCAGCCTTTCCTCAACCCGACTCGGGCAATCCTGCGATCAGCATAGGGGCCGGCTGATGCGCCGGCGGCAGGAGGACAGATCATGAGGATGTGGATAGTGGGCTTGCTCGCGGGCGTGGCGCTGGCACCGGCAGCATGGGCGCAGGACGCGCCGCCGCCAGAGCGCCCGCGCGCCGAACGGCCGCATGGCGAACGCGGTGCCGGGCCGCGGCCGGAAGGTCAGCCCCGTGCCGCCCAGCCCGCACCCGCCGCAGCCCAGCGGCCCGCGGGCCAGCCGGGACCGCAGGCGTTCCAGCGCCGGCCGGACCAGCCGCGCCCGGCCGTCGCCGGTCAGGCGGACGGCAGGTTCAACGGTCAGGGTCGCGGCGATTGGCGCGGACGCGGGGCGGGTCAGCCGCCGCAGCCACCCGTCGCGGCGGCGCGGGACGAGGCTGCGTTCGGTAACCGGGACGGCCGCGGCTTCGATCGGGCGACGCAGGGCGGTGCGCCGGGCGATGCACGCGCGCAGGCATATGGCGGCCGGCCCGACCCGGCGCGCGGCTATGACGATCGCCGCCGCTTCGACGACACCCGGCGCTTCGACGATGCGCGCGGCCTCGGCGGTGGCCGCCCGGTCGACAACCGTCAGGGCTATGCCGGTCGGCCCGGCTATAACGTCCGCGCGGGCGGCGACTGGAATCGGGACTGGCACCGCGACAACCGATACGACTGGAACCGCTACCGCGCGAGCAACCGCGCCGCCTTCCGACTGCCGAGCTACTACGCGCCGCGCGGCTGGGGCTATGGCTACCGCCGCTTCTCGATCGGGGTGACGCTGTTCGAACCGCTCTGGGCGGAGGATTACTGGATCGACGATCCCTATGATTACCGTCTGCCCCAGGCTTACGGGCCGTACCACTGGGTCCGCTATTACAACGACGCGTTGCTGGTGGACGTCCGCACCGGCTTCGTGGTGGACGCCGTCTACGACATCTTCTGGTAGGACGCGGACGGCCCCGGCGTGCGCGAGCAGGCCGGGGCCGCTTGTTTTCCGCCGCGCCGGGGCGATAACGGCATCATGGTCCTGTTCTCCCGCTCCTCGTCCGGCAGCGCCGCCTCCAAGGTCCGCGCGCTGGCCGGCATCCAGACCGCGGCGCGGCTCGACGCCGATCCGGCGGTCAAGCGCGCCAGGATCGATGCCGCGCAGGTCTATTATGCGCCCGACTTCCTGACGCCGGCGCAGTGCGACACGCTGATCGGGGTGATCGACGCCAATCGTCGGCCGTCGACGCTGCTCTCCGACAATCCCGACGCCAGCTTCCGCACGTCGGACAGCTGCGACATGGATCGCTGGTCCCCGGTCGTGCGCCCGATCGACGAGGCGATCGCGGGGCTGCTCGGCATCCATCCCGATCAGGGCGAGACGATGCAGGGCCAGCGTTATGCGCCCGGCCAGCAGTTCCGCGCCCATCACGACTATTTCCACGACAGCGAAAGCTATTGGAAGGACGTCAGCGCTCAGGGCGGCCAGCGCACCTGGACGGCGATGATCTATCTCAACGACGTCGCCGAGGGCGGCGCGACCTGGTTTCCGCAGGCGGGGCTGAAGGTCTCGCCCCGGCGCGGCCTGCTGCTCGCGTGGAACAACATGAAGGCGGACGGCAGCCCCAACGAGGCGACGCTGCACGAGGGGATGGCCGTGACGGAGGGCGTCAAATACATCGTCACCAAGTGGTTCCGCGAAGGCAATTGGATGGCCCAGGCGCGCTGAGCCGCTGTCCTAAGCGGGCGCGCTGTGCCACGGCGGGGAAGTGATTTCGTCATACCTCGTCATGCCGGCCTTGTGCTGGCATCCACGCCAGCATCGGCGGTGTAGCGCAACTGCGGGAGACCGTGCCCGGTCTGCCGGTGGACCTAGGCATAAGGCCGGGGTGGCGGCGGGCGAGAACTCGTTCCTCCGCCTCCGTCACATGTCCGCCGCGACAACCCGCAATCCGCCTCAACCTAGCCTCGACTTCCGCCCGTGACGCACGTCCTCAACATCGCCAGCTCGATCCTCGGCCAGCCCTGGCGCTGGCGCGCGTTCGCGGCGGAGGGGCTCGGCGCGGACGACCTCGTCACCCAGCTGCTGCTATCCCGCGGCGTCGCGCGCGAGGCGCTGGAGCAGCATCGCGCGCCGTCGATCCGCGGCTTCATGCCCGATCCCTCCGATTTCCGCGACATGGACCGCGCGGCCGCCCGGCTCGCCGACGCGGTGGAGTCACGCGAGACGGTGGCGATCTTCGGCGATTACGACGTGGACGGCGCCACGTCGGCCGCGCTGCTCATGCTCGTGCTGCGCGAGCTCGGGATCGAGGCGCGGCCGTATATCCCCGATCGGGTGAGCGAAGGCTATGGCCCTTCCGGCCCGGCGATGGTGCGCCTCGCCGAGGAGGGCGCGTCGCTGATCGTGACGGTCGATTGCGGCGCGCAGGCCTTCGAAGCGCTGGATGCCGCGCGCGACGCCGGCGTCGATGTGTTGGTGGTGGACCACCACAAATGCGCCAGCGCCCTCCCCCACGCGCATGCGCTGGTGAACCCCAACCGGCTGGACGAGGAGGGCGGCCGCGCGCATGGGCACCTGGCGGCGGTCGGTGTCTGCTTCCTGCTCGCCGCCGCGCTGATCCGGACCTTGCGGGCGCGCGGCTATTTCGCCGACCGGCCCGAGCCGCGGCTGCTCGACCATCTCGACCTGGTGGCGCTCGGCACTGTCGCCGACGTGGCGCAACTGCGCGGGCTCAATCGGGCGTTCGTCGCGCAGGGGCTGAAGGTGATGGCGCAGCGCCGCAACCCGGGCCTCTCGGCGCTGATCGAGGCGGCGCGGCTGACCAAGCCGCCCAGCGCCAGCGACATCGGCTTCGCGCTCGGACCGCGCATCAATGCCGGCGGCCGGGTCGGCCGTTCGGACCTCGGCGTCCGCCTGCTCACCACCCGCGACCCTGACGAGGCGCGCGCGATCGCGGCGGAGCTGGACCGCCTAAACGGCGATCGCCGCGTGATCGAGGCGGGCGTGCAGGACGAGGCGCATGCGCTCGCGGCCGACGGTCGGCGCGTGGCGGTGGTAGCCGGGCGCGGCTGGCACCCCGGCGTGATCGGCATCGTTGCCGGACGGCTGAAGGAGAAGCTCGGTCGCCCTGCGATCGTCATCGCGGTGGACGAAGCCGGCGTTGGCAAGGGCTCGGGGCGTTCGATCGCCGGCGTCGACCTGGGTGCGGCGATCCTCGCGGCGAAGGAGGCGGGCATCCTGTCCGCGGGCGGCGGCCACGCCATGGCGGCGGGGCTGACGATCGCGGCCGATCGCGTCGGCGAGCTGGCAGACTTCCTGGAACAGCGGCTGGCGGACGCGATCGACCGGGCGAGCGCCGGCCGCGCGCTGCTGCTCGATGCGGTGCTGGCCACCGGCGGCGTCACGCCGGAGATCGTCGCGGCGATGGAGGCGGGCGGCCCCTACGGCACCGGCTGGCCTGCCCCGCGCGTGGCGGCGGGGCCGGTGCGCGTGATCCGCGCCGAGGTGGTCGGCAACGGCCATGTCCGGGCGATCGTTGCCGGCGACGACGGCCGCAGCCTCAAGGCGATGGCCTTCCGTCATGCCGAGACCGCGCTCGGCCAGGCCCTGCTCGGCGCCGCGCCGCACCGCCGGCTGTGGCTCGCCGGCCGTGCGAGGCTGGACGACTGGGGCGCGAAGCCCGCCGCCGAGCTGCATGTCGAGGATGCCGCCTGGGCGGATTGACTTGGGGCCGCGCCCTCCCCTAGGTCGCGGCACGGATGGCCCCTTCGTCTAGTGGTTAGGACGCGGCCCTTTCACGGCTGAAACACGGGTTCGAGCCCCGTAGGGGTCGCCAGCGCGACGGCAGACATGCGGGCATGTTGCCGCACGCTGGTGACGGGAGCGCCAGCGACCTCACTCGGAGTCCGCCGCCGCCACCCCATAGAACAGCACACCCCGCTCAATCTCCGTTCGCCCCTGGGCGACGCGATGCGCGTTGGTGTCCCGCAGCGAATAGACGCAGCCGCAATATTCCTGCTGATAGAATTGCTCGCGCTTGGAGATCTCGATCATCCGCGCGCCGCCGCCGCCCTTGCGCCAGTTAAACGTCCAGTAGGCGAGGTCCGGATACCGCTCGGCCGCCCGCTCGCCGCAATCGTTGATCTGCGCCATGTTCTTCCAGCGCGAGATGCCGAGCGACGAGGTAATGATCGGAAAGCCGTGTTCGTGGGCATAGAGCGCGGTGCGCTCGAACCGCATGTCGAAGCACATGGTGCAGCGGGCGCCGCGCTCGGGCTCCCACTCCATGCCGCGGGCGCGCTTGAACCAGTTCACCGTATCGTAATCGGCATCGACGAACGGCACGTCGTGCGCTTCGGCGAAGCGGATGTTCTCCTCCTTGCGGAGGACATATTCCTCCTTGGGATGGATGTTCGGGTTGTAGAAGAAGATCGTGTAGTCGATCCCCGACGCCGTCATCGCCTCCATGACCTCGCCCGAGCACGGCGCGCAGCAGGAGTGCAGGAGCACCTTCTTGTGGCCGTCGGGCGGCGTGAGGACGGGGCGGTCGGTCATGTCGGCGCTATAGTCTCGGGCTATGCCGGGGGAAGCATCGGAGGATCGCGGCGCATGGCGGCCGCGCCTTCGAGAAATCCTTCGAGGCGGGAGACCCGGTCGCGCAGTTGCCCGTGCGCCACCGCCAGGGCTTCAAGGTCGCCCGCCAACTTTCTCGTGTTGATAGCGAGGTCTGCGACCGTATTTTGCAGCAGCAGCAGCACCTCGCGGATACCCTTCAGCACATCGCTGAAGCCGCTCACGCGCGAACACCCCATTCCCGCAGCATCGCATCTACCTTGCGATGCGTATCCGCAAGCCGCTCGGAAGTACGCTCCAACGTCTGCTGCATTTGCGGAACCGCGATGTTGAGCTCCTCTACCAAAGCAGCCAGCTCGGCCTCTTCGGACGCGGTTGGATTATAGTCGTCCACCGCCGAACGGATATACTCGCCACTCGATACGCCCAAGCCAGCGGCATGCGCTTCCAGCTCAGCCTTGCGCTCGGGAGTCATCAACACGGTCACACGAGCGGTCTGCATCATCGGCTCCTTCACATACCATGATAATGTAAAGGCCAAATGGCGACAAGGCTCACACGTCCTGCGGCATGCCCTGCGGCACGATCGTCTTCACGATGGATGCATCCAGCGCTTCATAGTCGTGCAGCCCGATCGTGTCGTACAGCTCCTGGCGGGTCTGCATCCGGTCCACCATCTCGTGGGTGCCGCCGTGCGCGCGGATCGAGGCGTAGAGCTCGGCCTGCGCCTTGTTGGCGACGCGCAGCGACGAGACGGGCCAGATCACCATCCTGTAGCCCATCGCCTCGAACTCGCTCGCGGTGAAGAACGGCGTCTTGCCGAACTCGGTCATGTTGGCCAGCAGCGGGGTGTCAGGGAGCGCGGCGTGGAACCGTTCGAACATCTCGCGGCTGGTGAGCCCTTCGGGAAAGATCGCGTCCGCGCCCGCGTCGACATAGGCGCGCGCGCGCTCGACGGCGGCGTCGAAGCCGTCCACGCCCACCGCGTCGGTGCGCGCCACGATCACCAGGTCGCGCGCCGCCTTCTTCGCGGCTGCGACCTTGGCGGCCATGTCGGTGAGCGGAACGAGGCTCTTGCCGTTCAGGTGCCCGCACTTCTTGGGCAGCACCTGATCCTCCAGATGCACCGCGCCCGCGCCCGCCTCCTCGAAGGTGCGGACCATGTGCATGACGTTGAGCGCCTCGCCATAGCCGGTGTCGCCGTCGACCAGCAGCGGCAGGCCAGCGGCGCGGACGATCTGGCGGATGAAGAACGCCACCTCGTCGACGGTGATGATGCCGAGATCGGGCAGCCCCATGCTCGCCGTCATCGCCGCGCCGGAGAGGTATAGCCCCTCGAACCCGGCATTGCGCGCCTGGATCGCCGCCTGCCCGTTATGCGCGCCGGGCAGCTGGTAGATGCCGGGCCGCTGGAGCGCGGCGCGGAAGCGCTTGCCGGCGGGTTCGGTCGGCAGGTCGGAGGCGAGGAGGTAGGGCATGAGGTTCCTAATCTTCTTGCGCTATGATCGCGCCTGATTGATCCTGATGATACGATCGAGACGGGAGAGCACGGGTGCCCGGCTACATATTGATGCCGTTTGCTGTGTTTTTGGTCTGCTGTGTGCTTCAGTTTTGGTTCGTCAAGAAGATACGCGACCGGTTGATCGAAAAACATCCCGATACATTCTTGGCGATCGAGAAGAAGGCGATCTTTCCACATCAGGCACTTTGGAAGTTCACTCGCGGCCACGACTATAAGTCTCTCAATGACGAGGAGCTGAACCTCCGCGTACGAAACTTTAAGAGGCTATATGTCGTCGCTATCTTTGCTTGGATCGCCTACGCCGTAACCATCTTTACCGCGCCGATTTCGTAGGCACTCATCCCCGCTCCGCCAGCGGCACCCACGTCAAATCCTCCGGCCCGACATAATTGGCGCTCGGGCGGATGATCTTGTTGTCCTCGCGCTGCTCGATGACGTGCGCGGCCCAGCCGCTGGTGCGGGCGATCACGAACAGGGGCGTGAACATTGCGGTCGGCACGCCCATCAGGTGATAGGAGACGGCCGAGAACCAGTCGAGGTTCGGGAACATCTTCTTCACCTCCATCATCACCGTCTCGATGCGGTCGGCAATGGCCCATTGCGTCAACGAGCCGGCTTCGTCCGCCAGCGCCTTCGCCACCCGCTTGATGACGACGTTGCGCGGGTCGCTGATCGTGTAGACGGGGTGGCCGAAGCCGATGATGACCTCCTTGGCTTCCATGCGGCGCCGGATGTCGGCCTCCGCCGCGTCGGGCGTGGCGTAACGCTTCTGGGTCTCGAACGCGACCTCGTTGGCGCCGCCATGCTTGGGGCCGCGCAGGGCGCCGATCGCGCCGGTGATCGCCGAATGCATGTCGGCGCCCGTCCCCGCGATCACGCGCGCGGCGAAGGTGGAGGCGTTGAACTCGTGCTCGGCGTAGAGGATCAGGCTGGTGTGCATCGCCTTCACCCAGCTCTCCGGCGGCGGCGCGCCGTGGAGCAGGTGCAGGAAATGAGCGCCGATCGTGTCGTCGTCGGTCTCGACGTCGATCTCGCGGCCGTTGTTCGACAGGTGATACCAATAGAGCAGCATCGAGCCGAGCGACGCCATCAGCCGATCGGCGATGTCGCGCGCGCCGGGCGTGTTATGATCGTCCTTCTCCGGCAGCGCGCAGCCCAGCGCCGATACGCCGGTGCGCATGACGTCCATCGGGTGCGCGGCGGCGGGAAGCGCGGCGAGCGCCTCCTTCACCGCATAGGGCAGGCCACGCAGCGCCTTCAGCTTCGTCTTGTAGGCCTTGAGCTCGGCGGCGTTGGGGAGGCGGCCATGAACGAGCAGGTGCGCGATCTCCTCGAACTCGGCGGCTTCGGCGAAATCGAGGATGTCGTAGCCGCGATAATGCAGGTCGTTGCCGGTGCGGCCGACCGTGCACAGCGCGGTATTGCCGGCGGTCACGCCGGACAGGGCGACTGATTTCTTGGGTTTGAAGGCGGGGGCATCAGACATCAATTTGTCCTTCTTCGTTCGTCATCCCCGCGCAGGCGGGGACCCATTCAGTCCCGGCGGGAGGCATATGGGTTCCTGCCTGCGCGGGGACGACGGTCGATCAGAAAATTCCGGCAGGCGGTTCCGCCCCGAGCCGGTCCGCGGGCACGACGAAGTTGAGCTGCCGGACTTCCTCCGCCGAGAGCTCAGGCAGCCGCTCGACCAGCGCGAGGAAGCGATCCTGCTCGGCCGGCTCGACGATGCCGTCCGCCAGCGTGCGGAACTTCTCGACATATTGCGCCCGCCCGAACGGCCGTGCGCCGAGCGGGTGCGCGTCGGCGATCGCCAGCTCGTCCTGGATCACCGAGCCGTCCGCCATCGTCACGATCACCTGGCCGCCGAACGCCTTGTCGGCACCCGGGGCATGGTAGCGCTCGGTCCATTTCGGGTCCTCGACCGTCGCGATCCTGTGCCACAGCGCCACCGTCTCGGGCCGCTGCGCGCGCTCGGGCGCGTAGGAGCGGACGTGGTGCCAGCCGCCATCCTCCAGCGCGACCGCGAAGATGTACATGATCGAATGGTCCAGCGTCTCGCGGCTGGCGGTCGGGTCCATCTTCTGCGGGTCGTTGGCGCCGGTGCCGATCACGTTGTGGGTGTGGTGGCTGGTGCGGATCAGGATGTCCTTCACCCTGGTCAGATCGCCGATCCGCGGCCCCATCTTCTTGGCGAGGTCGATCAGCGCCTGGCTCTGATACTCGGCCGAATATTCCTTGGTGTAGGTGTGGAGGATGGCCTGCTTGGCCTCGCCCGGCTCGGGCAGCGGCACCTGATACACATGGTCGGGGCCGGACAGCAGCCAGGCGATGAACCCGTCCTCGCCCTCATAGGCCGGGGACGGCGCGCCCTCGCCGCGCATGGCGCGGTCGACCGCCTCGATCGCCATCTTGCCCGCGAAGGCGGGCGCGAACGCCTTCCAGGTCGAGATCTCGCCCTTGCGGCTCTGGCGCGTGGTGGTGGTGACGTGGAGCGCCTGCTGGATTGCCTGATAGGTGATCTCCGTCGACAGGCCGAGCAGCGCGCCGATGCCGCCCGCCGCGCTCGGCCCGAGATGCGCGATATGGTCGATCTTGTGCTCGTGCAGGCAAATGCCGCGGACCAGATCGACCTGGATCTCGTAGCCCGCCGCCAGTCCGCGGACCAGCGCCGCCCCGTCACAGCCCTTGACCTGCGCGACGGCGAGGATCGGCGGGATGTTGTCGCCGGGATGGCTGTAATCGGCGGCGAGGAAGGTGTCGTGGAAATCGAGCTCGCGCACCGCCGTGCCGTTCGCCCAGGCCGCCCATTCGGGGCTGACCAGCGTGTCGGCGGCGAGGCCGAACAGCGTGGCGCCCTTCGCCGAGCGATGGCCCAGCGCCTGCGCGCGCGCCGAGCGGATCGGGCCGCGCGCGATCGAGGCGGCGGCGACGGCGGCATTGTCGATGATGCGGTTGCCGATCATGTCGATCACCGCCGGCTCGACGGCAACGGCGTCGGTGGCGACGGCGGCCAGCTTCCAGGCCAGCTGGTCCTCGCGCGCGAGCGGCTCGGCGGACTTGTAGGTGCGGACGTCGTGGCTCTTCATGCGGAAACGGCTTCCCTGGCAGCTGCGGATGATCGCCCGCGCCTAGCGCGCCGGCGGGGCCGCGGTCAAAGGGGCCAGACGGCGCTGGCGGAACGACGCGCGGCCGGGCTAGAATGGTGCCGCCAACGATCGGGGAGTTCAGCTTGTGGCCACCATCACCGCCCACGTCGATCCCGAACGCCGCGCGATGGCGACCGAGCGCTACACGCGCGTCGCGATCACGCTGCACTGGCTGATCGCGACGGCGATCCTCTACAATCTGACCTCCGGCCTGCTGAACGACGTGCTGCCGCGCTGGTTCTTCGTCTTCCACGTCTCCTCCGGGCTCACGATCCTGATCCTCAGCGTCGCGCGCGTGGTCTGGCGGCTGACGCACAAGCCGCCGCGGCTGCTGCCGATGCAGGGCTGGGAGCGCGGGTTGGCGCATGGCGTCCACTTCCTGCTCTACGCGGCGATGCTGCTGATACCTTTTTCCGGCTGGGCGATGATCTCCGCGCGCCCGCCGGTCGGTTCGCCCGGGGCGGCGTGGTCCGATGCGCATCCGGCCGAGCATCGCCCGGCGCCGGTGCGCGCCAAGCCCGGCGAGCAGGGCAAGACCGCGCCGGCGCCACGGCGGCGGCAAGCGCCGATGTTCTGGGGCGTCGTTCCCGTCCCGATGATTGGGGCGATCAACGAGATCGGCCGCACGCCGGACCGCGTGCCCGAGCAGCGCGCCCTGCACGAGCGGATCGAGACCGTTCACTCGCTCGGCGGCTGGGTCTTGCTCGCGCTGTTCGTCCTGCACGTCGCCGGCGCGCTCAAGCACCAGTGGATCGACCGCGAGCCCGAGCTGGCGCGCATGGGCGTGGGCCGCCGGACGCGCACTACCTGACCTCGGCCGCCTTGCAACCCCACGACGCCGTGTCCGACATCGCCGTCGTCGGACCCGGCGCGATCGGCGCCACCGTGGCAGCCTTGCTCGCGCACGCAGGTCACACGGTCACGTTGTGCGCCCGCACACCCGTCGCACGGCTCGTCATCGATGCGCCCGACGGCCGGATCGAAGCGGCCCCGCCGGTGTGGACCGACCCCGCCGTCGCCCGGCCGGTCGATTGGGTGCTGGTCTGCACCAAGGCCTATGACATCGCCGGCGCGGCGGCCTGGCTTACCGCGCTGATCGGACCCGCTACGCGCGTCGCGGTGCTGCAGAACGGCGTCGAGCATCGCGCGCGCTTCGCCGGGCTGGTCGCACCGGAGCGGCTGGTGCCCGTCATCGTCGACATCCCCGCCGAGCGCGTCGGCCCCGGCCAGGTCACGGTCCACCGTTACGGTGCCCTCACCGCGCCCGACGACGACGCCGGGCGCGCCTTCGCCGTCTTATTCGCCGACACCCCGCTCGACGGCCGGACCAGCGCCGACTGGACCACCGTCGCCTGGCGCAAGCTGGCAATCAACTCGTGCGGGATCGCGCTGACGCTGATCGACCGCCCGTTCGGCGCGGCGCGACAGCCCGGCGTCGCGGCGGCGCTGCATACACTGGCAGAGGAATGCGCCGCGGTCGGCCGGGCGGAGGGAGCGGACCTGCCGCCCGGCCTCGCCGACGAGGTCGTCGCCTATTACCGGGCACAGGCGCCGGGCCTGCGCAATTCCCTCCACAACGACCTGCGTGCCGGCCGGCCGCTGGAGCTCGACGCGCGCGACGGCGTGGTGGTCCGCATGGGAGAGCGGCACGGCGTGCCGACGCCCGCGCACCGGCTGCTGATCGGGTTGGTCGAGGCTCTGGCCACGGAGCGGTAAGCCGCCGCCTCTGAAGGAAGCTGGCTGCGGTAGCGCGGAGAGAGCAAGCCGCCGTCAATGGTCGACTTGCCACCCGATTTCCCATCGTCGTCATCCCCGCGTCGGCGGGATTTCATATGCCGGACGGGACGAATGGATTCCCGCCTCCACGGAGATGACGACGTTGAGCGGCGCTGGTGGAGCTACTCGACCGTCAACACGATCTTGCCGCGCACGTGGCCCTTCTCCTGCCGCTCATAGGCCGCCACCGCCTCGGCGAGCGGATAGGTCTCGCTCACCGTCACCTTCACCTTGGCCGCCGCCATCAGGTCGGCGATCTCGCCCAGCTCCGCGCCATTGGGTTCGGCCATCCAGCGCGGCGCGATCGTGACGTCGCGGCCGCCCGCCGCCTTGGGCGGCTCCAGCGTCGAGACCAGCCGGCCGCCGTCGCGGATCACCGGCAGGCTGCGCTCGCCGGTCTCGCCGCCGATCAGGTCCAGCACCAGATCGACGTCGCTTACCACGTCCTCGAAGCGCTCGCTCTTATAGTCGATCACCTGATCCGCCCCGAGGCCGCGGACGAAATCGAGATCGTCCGTTCCGGCGGTGGCGATCACCCGCGCGCCCTTGGCACGTGCGAACTGCACCGCCAGGTGCCCGACCCCGCCCGCGCCGCCATGGATCAGCACCGTCTCGCCAGGCTGCAGCGCGCCATGGTCGAACAGCCCCTGCCATGCCGTCATCGCCGCCAGCCCCGCGCCGGCGGCCGCGGCGAAGTCGACGCCATCCGGGATCGCGACCAGCTCCACCGCCTTCACCACCACGAACTCGGCCTGCGCGCCGCGGTCGAAGCCGATATGCGCCATGACGCGATCGCCCGCGCTCAGCATGTTGTGCGCGCGCGTGCCGCGTGCCTCGATCACCCCGGCAAGGTCGCGGCCGAGCGTGATCGGCAGGTCCCTGGCCTGCACCGGCGGGAACTTCCCCTGCGCGATCTTGTAGTCGACCGGGTTGACGCTGGCGGCGCGGACCCGGACCAGCACCTCGTCGTCCACCGGCTGCGGAATGGCGGTCGCTTCCACGACCAGCCCGGCGGCATCGAAGCCGTGAAGCCGCACGGCCTGCATGCGGGGCGGAAGATCGGGCATCGGAAAGGCTCCTGGATGGGGCACCTTCAACGCAGCGCATCGTCGAGCGCTCCGCGCGTATTGCTCACGCCATACACCTTCGGCTAAGCGACGGGGCGAAGGAGAATAGCCGGTGAAGCTGGTTCGTGGCGCGTGGAAGCTGCTGGTGGGGATCAAGGACGCGCTGGTCCTGATCCTCCTGCTCCTGTTCTTCGGCGGGCTGTTCGCCGCGCTCAATGCCCGGCCGGGCTCGAAGCCGATCGGGGACGGCGCGTTGCTGCTCAAGCTGGACGGCGCGATCGTCGAGCAACCGTCGGATCAGGGCGCGCTCGCGGGCCTGTCCGGGCAGGACGCCGCGCACCAGTTCCGCCTGCGCGATGTCGTCCGCGCCATCGACGCCGCCCGCACCGACAAGCGCGTGAAGGCGATCGCGCTCGACCTCGATTCGTTCGGCGGCGCCTACCCCGCCGCGCTGGGCGAGGTCGGCGACGCGCTTCGCCGCGTCCGCGACGGGGGCAAGCCCGTGCTCGCCTATGCGACCGCCTATACCGACGGAGCCTATCGCCTCGCCAGCAACGCCAGCGAGATCTGGGTCAATCCGATGGGCGGCGCGCTGCTCTCCGGCCCCGGCGGGTCGCAGCTCTATTACAAGGGCCTGATCGACAAGCTGGGGATCACCACGCACGTCTATCGCGTCGGCCGCTACAAGAGCTTCGTCGAACCCTATATCCGCGCCGACCAGAGCCCGGACGCGCGCGCCGCCAGCCAGGCGCTGTACGGCACGCTGCTCGCACAGTGGAAGGAGGCGGTGCACCAAGCCCGACCCAAGGCGCAGGTCGACGCCTTCCTCGCCCAGCCCGACAAGGCGGTGCTGGCCACCGGCGGCGATGTCGCGCGCGCCAATCTCGCCGCCGGGCTGGTCGACAAGCTTGGCGACCGCCTCGCCTTCGGTCGGCGCGTGGCCGAGCTGGCGGGGCATGCTCGCACCAAGCTGGCCGGCGGTTTCGACACCGTCCGCTACGCCGACTGGGTCGCGGCCAATCCGCTCCCGAAGGGCGGCGACGCGATCGGCGTGCTGACGGTCGCGGGCGACATCGTCGACGGCAAGGGCGGCGCCGGCACCGCGGCGGGCGACACGCTCGCCAGGGCGATGCTCGACGGGCTCGCCAAGAAGAACCTGAAGGCGGTGGTGATCCGCGTCGACTCGCCCGGCGGCTCGGCGCTCGCCTCCGAGCAGATCCGCCTCGCGGTGCTGGAGGCCAAGCGCCAGGGCCTGCCGGTCGTCACCTCGATGGGCGGGCTCGCCGCGTCGGGCGGCTACTGGGTGTCGACCGCGGGCGACGCGATCTTCGCCGAGCCGGGCACGATCACCGGCTCGATCGGCATCTTCGGCATCATCCCCACCTTCGAGAAGACGCTCGCCAAGATCGGCGTCACCGCGGACGGGGTGAAGACCACCCCGCTCTCCGGCCAGCCCGACATCTATGCCGGCACCAACCCGGTGCTCGACGCGGTGCTGCAGGCAGGCATCGAGCACGGCTATCGGGAGTTCGTCGGCCGTGTCGCCGCCGCGCGCCACCTGACGCCGCAGCGCGTCGACGAGATCGGCCAGGGCCGCGTCTGGGACGGCGGCTCGGCGCACCAGCTGGGCCTCGTCGACCGGTTCGGCACGCTGTCCGATGCGATCGCCGAGGCGGCGCGGCGGGCGAAGCTCGATCCCGCGAAGGTCCATGCGGAGTATCTCGAAAAGCAGCCGAGCTGGGTGGCGCAGCTGGTATCCGGCTGGAACGACAAGGACGACGACGATGCGGGCGCGGCCTCCGGCGGGGACGCCTTCGCGCACGTCGCCGCCCAGCAGCGCGATCTCGTCGCCCGCGCGATCGGCGACGTGAAGCGACTCGCCGCGGCGGGCTCGATCCAGGCGCGCTGCCTGGAATGCGGCGGGCTGGGGCCGACCGCGCCGCAGCCCGGCGACACGCGGCTGCTCGACTGGCTCTTGGCGAAGCTGGCCTGGGGAAACTGACGGCGTGATCGCGCTCCGGCCCGCGCGGCCCGAGGACGCGGGCGCGATCGCCGCGATCTATGCGCCGCACGTGCTGGTCGGCGTCGCCTCGTTCGAGACCGAGGCCCCGGACGCGCGCGCGATGCGGACGCGGATGGCCGGTCCGGACGGGCTCTACCCGTGGCTGGTCGCGACCAGCGGCGAGGATGACGGCGGCGTGCTCGCCTATGCCTATGCAAGTCCCTGGAGCAACCGCCCGGCCTATGGCTGGGCGGTCGAGACTACGGTCTATGTCGCCGACCCGGCGCAGCGCCAGGGCGCGGGACGGCTGCTCTACGAGGCGCTGGTCGATACGCTCCGCGCGCAGGGCTTCACCCAGGCGATCGCGCGCATTGCGCTGCCCAACGATGCCTCGATCGCGCTGCACGAGGGGGTCGGTTTCCGCCGTGCCGGCGTGCTGCGCGAGATCGGCTGGAAGCACGGGCGCTGGATCGATGTCGGCCAGTGGCAATGCGCGCTGGCCGAGCCGGCGACCGCGCCGGTTCCGCCGCGGCGCTTTGCCGAGGTCGGGCTGGCAGGGAACTGAGGGGAGCGACGGGGATGCGGTACGAGATCAGCGGCACGGTGATGCAGACCGTCGCCATCGACCTGCAACGCGGCGAAGGGGTCTACAGCCAGACGCACCAGATGGCGTGGATGACCGACGGCATCGCGATGGACACGCATACCGGGGGCGGCTTCTTGACGGGGCTGAAGCGCGCGGTATCGGGCGGCAGCCTGTTCATTACCGACTATACCGCCGACACGGCCGGCCGGGTCGCCTTCGCGCCGCGCTTCCCCGGCACCATCCTGCCGTTCGCGCTCGTCACCGGTCAGTCGCTGGTCTGCCGCAAGGAGACGTTCCTGTGCGCCGAGACGTCGGTGATGCTCGACATCGTGCTCCAGCAGCGGCTCGGCGCGGGGCTGTTCGGCGGCGAGGGCTTCATCCTGCAGCGCGTGAGCGGCCCGGGCACGGTCTGGCTCGACCTGTCGGGAGAGGTGATCGAGAAGCAGCTCGGCCCCGGCGAGCGGCTCAACGTCCATGCCGGCCATATCGGCATCCAGGAGCCGACGGTGGGCACCGACATCCGCATGGTGCAGGGCTTCCGCAACGTCCTGTTCGGCGGCGAGGGCCTGTTCCTGGCGACGCTGACCGGGCCGGGCCGCATCTGGCTGCAGTCGATGCCGATCCTCAACCTGGCCGAGGAGATCGCGCGTCACCTGCCCGGCGACCGCGAGGTGTCGGGCGCGGGTGTCGGCGCGGGGCTCGGGCGGCTGGCCGGCGGCGGCGCGGCGGGCGCTGTGGTCGGCGGCCTGCTGGGCGGGATCCTGGGCAGCGAATAGGGTCGCCCGCGCCTCAGCGCGCGGCGGGCTCGTCCGTCCACATCTCCTGTGCGACGCTCTCCACCAGGGCGGCCGATAGCGGCTCGAGGAAGCGTACGCCGATCCCCTCCGCCCCGCTCCAGCGCACCTCGCCGATCAGCGGCGCACGGTGCGCGACGGTGACCTGCAGCTCGGTGCCGGGCAGCAGCGCGACCTGGGTGACGATGCGACATCCCTCGGCCGAGAGGTCGGCGAGCGTGCCGCTGAACGGGGGCTGCCACGCGCCCTGGGGTGAGCGGATCGCGAAACGGGCCGGCGTCCGCAGGTGCCACAGCCGTTCCCGCGCCGCGCGTCGCACCAGCTCGGGGGCGAGCCGTTGCCCCCGCTTGCGCCCGTCCGCCGCCGCGACGACTTCAGCGATCAGCGCGGGGTGCGCGGGGTAGTCGAACCGCAGCCCGGCCGCCCCCCGCGAAGTCCAGACCACGGTCGCATCGAACGGCGCGAAGCCGCCGAAGCTCAGCCGGATGGCGCCGCCCCCGGCCAGCCCCGCCGGGCGCACGATCTGGCAGCCCTGTTCGGAGATGTCGGTCAGCATCACCTTTTCGGGCGCACCGGCGGTAGAAGCGAGGACGCCTTCCATGGCGACCGGGTGGCGGAGTGCGCCGCGCCGATCGGTGCGAGACTGAGCATCGGGCGAGCGCGCGGCGGCAGGCATGCGCTTCCGATATCTTTCAATGTTTAAGGCCGGCTGAAAGGCTCAGCGCCGGCCGCGATAGGCCGGCAGCCGCAGCCGCCAGCGGATCGCGGCGGCGCGCAGCGCGAAACCCGCCAATGCCGCCACGCTCGCCGCGATCGGGGGCGCAACACCGATCCGCTCCAGCACGACATACGACGCCGCCGCCAGGGCCGCCGCGGTCACGTAAAGCTCGGGACGCATCAGGATCGAAGGCTCTCCCGCCAGCACGTCGCGGATGATGCCGCCGACGCACGCGGTCACCACCCCCATCAGCGCCGCCGGCACTGGCGGGATGCTGTAGCCGAGCGCCTTGGCCGCGCCGAACACGGCGTAGGCGGCCAGTCCGGCCGCATCGAACCAGTCCAGCGCCTGCCCGCGCCACCACCGCTCCGGCGCCACCCAGATCACCGCCGCGACCAGGAGGCACGCCGTCGCCGCTTGAGCGTCGTGCACCCAGAACACCGGCGCCCCGATGAGCAGATCGCGCACCGTGCCGCCGCCGACGCCGGTCACCAGCGCGAAGAAGGCGAGCGTGACGAAGGTCTGCCCGCGCTTGGCGGCCGCCAGCGCGCCCGAGGCGGCGAACACCGCCAGGCCCGCAACGTCGAGCCAGGGGCCAAGCGCGGGCACGACCGCCACGGGATGGAAGGTTGGCACGTCAGCTTTGCGCTGGCCGAGGCGCGTGCGGCGGCCGAATGCCCGCGTCCGTCGGGTCCGAGCGATGGCGCTTCATCGCCGCAGCCATGCCCGCAGGCTCTCCGCCTCGCAACAGAACAGGAGCGAGCCCCAAGCTCGTCGGCCGTTCGCCCCGAAATACAAGGGAACAGCGTCGCGCCGCGGCGGCCGGGCCTATCCCGCTCTTGCGTCGGAGCATCACGAGCCGCGACGCGCAAAAGAAGAGCCGGCATCGCGCCCGTTGGTCATTGGGCCTAGTGTCGCTGAAGATAAACCCCGGGCGTCATGGCACCCGATCGCGCGAATCCCGGCCCCAGCTCGCCGCCGAAGCGGCGCGGGCGGTTCGCCTGGCCGTCGTCGCGGCGACGGAGGCTCGCGCATCGGTGAGGATACGCGTTTCCGCCCGTCGGCCGCGCGACCTGCTCGGCGCGGATCGCCGCGCCCGAGGGCCGACGATCCTACGCTTCGCTGCGATCGTTGGCCGACCCGCCCGCCTTCGGCGCTCCGCTCGATGAAGAGCGACCCGCCCCGGCTCTGGCCGTCCCGCCTGCGACCTCCGCAACCTGATCGCCGCGCCGCGAACGACGGGCCTGTCCTGCTGCGGTTTCGGTTCGCTCCTTCGCCGGATCGCTTGCGCGACCGGCGCCGGAGAGACGCGGGAAGTCCCGCCCACCGTTCCGACCATCGCTCGCCTCGCGGCGATCTCCGGCCCTTCCGGCGGCCTCGGCCCGAACCTTCCGCGGGGGACCCGCTTCATGTCCGATCCGATGACTGCAAGCTGTCACGCCGCCCGAGTCGCGCCAAGCGGGATCGCCGGTGCCCGGCCTGTGGATAACGGGGATGGAACGCGATCCGCCGCCTGCTTACCGACGCAAACCCGATCTTTACGCGCCGTGCGCCACGGCGCCGGCATGGCACGTTCCGTCCTCGCCCTGCTGCTCCTGCTCGCGGGCTGCGGGCGCGCGGCCGACCAGCCGCCGGACCTGAACAGCCTCGACCGCGAGCTGACCGACGCCGACGCCGCCCGGCGCAGGCCAGCGGTGACGCAGGCGCTGCACGACCGGATCACCGTCGATCCCACTCTGACGAAGCGATCCGGCGCCGCCGCGGTGAAGCCGCCGCCGCGCCCCGATCCGGTCGATGCCGCGACGCCCCGCCGCGCGCTTGCCCTCGCGCAACGCCGGGCGAGCGTGGCGCGCTGCGCCGCGGTCGTTCATTATGCCGCGGGCTGGGCGAACCGCCTGCCCGCCGACCTGCCGCTCTATCCCGACGCCCGCGTCGCCGAAGCGGCGGGCAGCGATGCCG
Organism: uncultured Sphingomonas sp.; assembly: GCF_964250165.1. Classification (GTDB taxonomy): domain Bacteria; phylum Pseudomonadota; class Alphaproteobacteria; order Sphingomonadales; family Sphingomonadaceae; genus Sphingomonas. The sequence goes on from NZ_CAXUEK010000008.1 coordinate 61,706, forward strand.
GCCGCTGCCGCCTGCGCGTGGTCAGCTACGCCAGCACCGCCGCGCCCGCCAGGGTGATCATATGGTATTACACCCGCGCGGGCGCGGCGGGTTACGCGCCCGAGCACCAGCGCGACGGCGCGATCGACGTGGTGGGCGGCACGCGCGGCGACGACGCCTTCATGGCCTATGTCGCGGCGCGACCGGGCGGCGGCGCAGATGTGGACTTTGTGAGCAACGCCGGCCGCTGATCCCGCGGGTTCCCGCCACGGCCCGGCTGCGATAGAGGCACGGGCGTGCAACTTCTTCTCGTCATGCTCGGCGGCGCGCTCGGCGCGGGCGCGCGGCACCTGGTCGGGCGCGTCATGCTGGCGCTGCTCGGGCCGGCCTTCCCGTGGTGGACGCTGACGATCAACGTCGCGGGCGGGCTGCTGATGGGGCTCCTCGCCGGGCTCCTGCTCCGCTTCGGTCTCGCCGAGGGCTGGCGGCTGTTCCTGGGCGTCGGCGTGCTCGGCGGGTTCACCACCTTCTCGTCCTTCTCGCTCGATGCGGTGACGCTGTGGGAGCGCGGCGCGGCGATGGCGGCGCTCGGCTATGTGCTCGCCTCCGTGGTCGGGTCGATCGTGGCGCTCGCGGCGGGTCTCGCCGTCACGCGGGCGCTGACCGGGGGGGCCGCATGAGCGAGGCCGTCCGCCAGTTCACCGTCGCGCCCGACGACGACGGCATCCGGCTGGATCGCTGGTGCAAGCGCCACCTGCCGGAGACCAGCTTCACCACCGTCGCAAAATGGGCGCGCACCGGCCAGCTCCGCATCGACGGCGCGCGCGCGACGCCGGGCGACCGCGTCCAGGCCGGCCAGCAGCTGCGCCTGCCCCCCGCCGAGCCGCCCCGCCCGCCTGCCCGCACCCGGCCCGAGCGGCCGCCGCTGACGGCCGATCAGCTCGCCTTCGCCCAGGACCTCGTGATCCACCGCGACGCGCAGGCGCTCGTCCTCAACAAGCCGCCCGGCCTCGCCACCCAGGGCGGCACCAAGACCACCGAGCATGTCGACGCCCTGCTCGACGCTTATGCTGGTGACGGCGGCCGGCCGAAACTGGTCCACCGGCTCGACAAGGATACCTCGGGCGCGCTGCTCGTGGCTCGCACGGCGCGGGCGGCGGCCTTCTTCGCCAAGACGTTCTCGGGTCGCACCGCGAAGAAGGTATATTGGGCGCTGATCGTGGACGTGCCCTCGGTCGAGGACGGCATGATCGACCTGCCGATTGCCAAGCAACCCGGCACCGGCGGCGAGAAGATGCACGTCGATGAGGGCGAGGCCGGCCAGTCCGCGCGGACCCGCTACCGCGTCATCGAGCGCGCCGGCAACCGCACCGCCTGGGTCGAGCTGCAGCCCTTCACCGGCCGCACCCACCAGCTCCGCGTTCACATGGCCGCGATCGGCCACCCGATCGTTGGCGACGGCAAATATGGCGGCCCGGCGGCGTTCCTGACCGGCGGCATCAGCCGCAAGATGCACCTCCATGCCCGGCGCCTGCGCGTCGATCACCCCGACGGCGGCCAGATCGACGTCGCGGCCGAGCTGCCGGCGCATTTCGCCGAAAGCCTCAAGGCGCTGGGCTTCGAGGAGGCGCTCGGCGATCGCCTGCCGCTCGACGAGCGCGCGCCGCCGACGCGCGCCGACAAGAAGCAGGCCGCCAAGGCGCATGCCAAGGACGTCCGCAAGGCCCGCAAGGGCGAGCGCCGCGATCGTGGAGGCGGCGAACGACGCGGGCGCGGCAAGACCTGATGCACCCCCATCCGGCCTTCCGGCCCGATCCGGCGGCGCTGCTGGACCAAGCCGCCGCGATCGGCTTCGCGCACCTGTTCGTCGCCACCGCGGCCGGGCCGATGGTGGCGCACGCGCCGGTGACACGGCACGACGACCGGCTGCGCTTCCATCTCGCGCGCGCCAACCGGCTGCACCCGCACCTCGACGGCGCGGCCGTGCTCGCCAGCCTGGCGGGGCCGGAAGGCTATGTCAGCCCCAACTGGTATGTCCGCCCCGGCAACCAGGTGCCGACGTGGAACTATGTCGCGATCGAGATCGAGGGCATCGCGCGGGCGCTGCCCGAGGCGGCGCTGCTGGAGCAGCTCGACGCGCTCGCCGACGCGCACGAGCCTCGCCCCGGCCCCTGGACCCGCGCCAAGACCGATCCCGCCGCCATCGCCGCGATGCTCCGCGGGATCGAAGGCTTCGAGCTGGAAGTCACCGTCATCCGCGGCACGACCAAGCTCAGCCAGAACAAGAGCGAAGCGGACCGCGCGGGTGTCATCGCCGGATTGCAGGCCCGGGGCCATGACGCGCTGGCCGACGCGATGAACACTGCTGCACTGGCCCGGAACGGAAACTCCGCAGCGGACATCCTGCCGCCGTCTTAACTACGATCCGCCACGGTCTCGTCAGGCCTGCCGCCTATCGACACACCCGAATGAAACCGGGAGACGACGAATGAAGGGGTGGATGACCGCGGCGGCCATCATTGGCGTGGCGACGAGCGCGCCGGCGCAGGCGCAGCAGAGCTATTACAGCCCGATCTATCGTCAGGCGGTGACGGATCGGCTGATCTATTTCCCGATGGGGACGGCCCTGGCGCTGACGACGCGCACGCAGCTCTCGACCAAGGACAACAAGTCGGGCGACCGCATCTATCTGGAGGTCGCCGAACCGCTGACCTATCGCGGCCAGACAGTCGTGCCGGTCGGCTCGATCGTCGTCGGCGAGGTCGCGCACGCGGACCGCAACGGCCATTTCGGCGTCAAGGGCAAGCTGGGCATCCGCCTGCTCTACATCGACACGCCGACCGGCCCGGTCCGGCTGACCGGTCAGGCGCACCATGAGGGCAGGAGCGGAACGGCGCTGTCGGTCGGCACCATCGCCTTCGTCAGCGTGCTCGGCTTCCTGATCCACGGCACCAGCGCCGTCATTCCCGCCGGGTCGGCGGTGACCGCGTATCTCGCCGAGCCGATGCCCTTCTTCGACAACCCTGCGCAGCAGGCCGCCTATGGCCGTCCGGTGCAGCCCGACGCTGTCGCCACGCCCTTGCCCGCGCACTTCGATCCCAGTGTGTTCGCCAAGCCCGATCCGACGGTCGTCGGCGCCCGCTGACGCGATCGCGCGGCTGGCCTGAACCACGCTTCGCCGCCATAAGGCGGGGATGATCCCGGTCTCCCCCGCCCTCGCCCGCCGGCGCTGGCTCGCGCTCACGCTTGTCCGCCTCGCGGGCTCGGCGGGTGCGGTGTTCGGGCTGGTGCTGATCGGCCGCGCGCACATGCCGGGGCCGCAGGCGCTGGGGATCGCGATCGTGTTGTCGGCGCTGCTGATGATCGCCACGGTGCCGCGCGCGCTGGCGCATCGCTGGCGGACGCCCGACGCGTGAAGCGGTTCTGGACGGCGGTCGCCGTCACGCCCGACTGCGGCGTGGCGCTGGACGGCCGGCCCGTGCGCACGCCTGGCCGCGCGATGCTGCTGCTTCCCACCGCCGCGCTCGCCGAAGCGGTCGCGGACGAGTGGCGCGCGGTCGGCGATACGCTCGATCCGCGCGCGATGCCGCTCACCGGCCTCGCCAACGCCGCGGTCGATCGGATCGCGCCGGACCCGGCGAGCTTCGCCGCGGGCCTCGCGCGCTACGGCGAGAGCGACCTGCTCTGCTACCGCGCCGAGAACCCGCCCGAGCTCGTGGCGCGCCAGACGGCGGCTTGGGACCCGGTGCTCGCCTGGGCACGTCGGCGCTACGACGTGCATGTCGAAACCGTCGCGGGGATCATGCACCGCCCGCAACCTGCGGCCACGCTCACGCGCCTCGGCGAGGCGGTTGGCAGCCAGGACGCGTGGACGCTCGCCGCGCTGGCGCCGCTGGTCACGCTCGCGGGCTCGGTGCTGCTCGGCCTCGCGCTGGTCGAGGGGGCGATCGCGCCGGACGCCGCCTGGGTTGCGGCGCATGTCGACGAGGACTGGCAGGCGGAGCTGTGGGGCGTCGACCCCCTCGCGCAGGACCGCCGCGCCCACCGCCGCCGCGAGTTCGATGCGGCGATCAGCTTCTTGCGGCTGTCCCGAAGCTAAGGGTGGCGCGCGCCGTCACGAGCTGCGCGTCAATCCCCGGATGAACCCGATCAGTCCGGTCTGCCGCGAGCGCCGCAGCCGCTCCGCCGCCAGGATCGTCCGCACGCCCGCGAAGCACGTCTCGACGTCACCATTGACCAGCACATAATCATAGCCGTCCCAGTGGCTCACCTCGTTCGCCGCGCGCGCCATCCGGCGATCGATGACGTCGACGGTGTCGGTGCGGCGGCTGGTAAGGCGGCGATGGAGCTCCTCCATCGACGGCGGCAGGATGAACACGCGCACGACATCGCCGCCGGCGATCTGGTGCAGCTGCTGCGCACCCTGCCAGTCGATATCGAACAGCACGTCCTTGCCGCTCGACAGCATGGCGTCGACCGGCGCGCGCGGCGTGCCGTACCGCTCGCCGAAGACGTGCGCCCATTCGATGAAGGCGTTGTCCGCCACCATCGTGCGGAACCGCTCCAGGTCGACGAAATGATAGTCGCGCCCGTCGACCTCGCCCGGCCGCATCGCCCGGGTCGTCGCCGACACGGACATGGCAAGCTCCGGCTCGGACTCGAGCAGCATCCGCGCGATCGTGGATTTCCCCGCACCCGACGGCGACGACAGCACGAACAGGACGCCGCGGCGGCGGAAGCCGTGCGGATCGGCGGGGGTGGCGGTGGCCATGTCCACCTTTGGCGTGCGGCAGGTTGAAGCGTCAACCCGCCGAGGAGGCCCGTGCCGCCCGCCGGCGGTCCAGGGCCTGCTTGGCGGCCCAGCCGCCGCCGATCACCAGGCCCAGCGGCCCCATGCGCCGCAGCGCGGCCATCGCGACGGTGCCGATCAGCGCGCCCTTGAGGCCGCTCTCGCCGCGGCCCCGCTCGACCTCCGCGCCGACCAGCGCCCCGATTGCGCGGCCAATCACGCCTCGCCCCCGCCGAACGCGCGGTCCTTGAGCACGCCGGCGCCGCGCAGCACCGCCCAGCCCACCGCGTAGGTGGCCGCCAGCGGCAGCACCACCTTGAGCACGTTGGCGATCACCGCGCCCTTGATCGCGCCGTCGACATTGCTGTCCCCGTCGCCGCCCATGCTGTCGATTGCGGCCCCGATCAGCCCACCGATGGTCGTTGCGCTCACGTCACGTCTCCTTTGGGGAAAGAGCGTTGTGCTGGTGAGAAGGTTCCCCGGTCGTCATGCCGGCCTCGTGCCGGCATCCACCACCGAACGCGGCGAATGTCGGAAGACTGCTCGTCCATTTGGGCCAGTGCTGGCGTGGATGCCGGGACGAGCCCGGCATGACGATCAGCGCCCGATCATCAGCTCGGGCCGCACCAGCCGATCGAACGTCGCCTCGTCTACCAGACCCAGGCGTAGCCCCGCCTCCTTCAACGTCTCGTCATGCGCGTGCGCTTCCTTGGCGATCTTGGCGGCGGCGTCATAGCCGATCGCCGGGGCCAGCGCGGTCACCAGCATCAGTGAGCGGCCGACCAGCTCGGCGATCTGCCGTTCGTTGGCGACCATGCCGTCGACGCAGCGCTCGGCGAAGCTGGTCATGCCCACGCTGAGCAGGCTGATCGAACGCAGCACGTTGGCGCCGATCAGCGGCATGAAGACGTTGAGCTCGAAATGCCCCTGCATCCCGCCGATCGTCACCGCCTGGCCGTTGCCGATCACCTGCGCCGCGACCATCGTCAGCGATTCGCACTGGGTGGGATTGACCTTGCCCGGCATGATCGAGCTGCCCGGCTCGTTGGCCGGCAGCGACAGCTCGCCCAGCCCCGATCGCGGGCCCGAGCCGAGCAGGCGGATGTCGTTGGCGATCTTGGTCAGCGCCACCGCCAGCGTGGTCAGCGCGCCCGCGAAGAACACCAGCCCGTCCTTGGCCGCGAGCTGCTCGAACTTGTTGGGCGCGCTCTCGAACTGGGTGCCGGCGATGTCGGTGATGGCGGCGGTCATGTCCTCGGCCCAGCCCGCCGGCGCGTTCAGCCCGGTGCCCACTGCCGTGCCGCCGATAGCGAGTTTGCGCAGATTGCCGTTCATCGCGCCCAGGATGCGGTGGCGGCAGCTGGCGAGCTGCGCCGCATAGCCGCCGAACTCCTGGCCCAGCGTCAGCGGCGTCGCATCCTGCGTGTGCGTGCGGCCGATCTTGATGATGTCGGCCCACGCCTCGACCTTCGCCTGCAGCGTCGCGTGGAGGTGGCGCAGCGCCGGGATCAGGCGGCGGTCGACCTCCAGCGCGGCGGCGACGTGCATCGCCGTCGGGAAGGTATCGTTCGACGAGGCGCTGGCGTTGACGTGGTCGTTCGGGTGGACCGGCGACTTGCCGCCGCGCGTGCCCGTCAGGATCTCGTTGGCCCGCCCCGCGATGACCTCGTTCGCGTTCATGTTCGACTGGGTGCCCGAGCCCGTCTGCCACACGACGAGCGGGAACTGGTCGTCGTGCC